>DNCV01000023.1:3439-12460 GCA_003484395.1 Dehalococcoidia bacterium | reverse complement strand
CACCACCGCCCATGCAATCGAAACGCCGTCGTAGGTTCTGGTGCCGCGCCCCACCTCATCGAGAATGACCAGTGATTTCGCTGTGGCATTGTGCAGAATATTCGCCACTTCAACCATTTCCACCATGAAGGTAGACTGGCCGGAGGCAAGGTCCTCCTGCGCGCCGATACGGGTGAAAATACGATCGACAATACCGATGGCAGCAGCCTTCGCCGGCACAAAGCTGCCTATTTGAGCCATGAGGACGATGAGCGCAACCTGCTTGAGATAGGTTGATTTTCCCGCCATGTTAGGCCCGGTAAGGATGATAAGCTGCGTATCATTATTATCAAGCAGCGTATCGTTCGCAATGAAGTTGACGGCGCCGATATTCTGCTCCACAACAGGATGACGGCCTTCCCTGATCTCTATGGCATCGCCTTTGTTCAGTACAGGCCTGATGTAATTGTTAGCAACTGCCACATGAGCGAATCCGGCAAAGACATCAAGATGAGCCAGCGCCGAGGCGGTGGAAAGTATCGGCTCATGCTGCAGCGCCACCTGCTGGCAAATCTGTTTGAACAGCGAACTCTCCAGTTCCAGGATTCGCTCCTGGGCGTTGAGGATGGCCGATTCATACTCTTTCAGCTCGGGTGTGATAAAACGTTCGGCATTAACCAAAGTCTGTTTTCGAATATACGTGGAAGGCACGGAACTCAAGTTGGAATTTGATACCTCTATATAGTAGCCGAAGACCCGATTATAACCGACCTTAAGCGATTTGATGCCGGTGCGCTCCCTCTCCTGCTGTTCGAGATTTGCCAGATATTGCTTGGCATCTTTTGAGATAGTTCTCAACCTGTCCAGATCCTCGGAGAAACCGGCTTTGATAACGCCGCCGTGCTCCAGCGCAGCGGGAGCATCGTCAGCAATCGCATGAGTGATTAATGCGATGGTTTCGGGACAGGGTTTCATCTGCGAACACAACCATGCCAGCAAATTATCGCCGGCGCCAAGCTCATCGAGTATCTCCGGCACCCTCTCGAGGCCAATACGTAATCCGATTAAATCCCTCGGCCCGGCAATAAAGCTCCTGATACGATTGACCAGGCGTTCCAGATCCGAGATGGAGGATAATAGTGTCACTATTTTATGACGGTTGACAGTGTGATCACAAAACCATTCCACTACGTTCTGACGTCTTGCCAGTTCATCAATATCCAGCAATGGCTGTCCGAGCCATTTCTTAAGCAGCCGTGAACCCATAGAAGTTTTCGTGGCATCGATGATAGACAGGAGGGTGCTGCGGTTATCTCCCCAGCGGGCGTTAGTGAACAGTTCGAGATTGCGCCTGGTATGCGCATCAAGCGCCATGTACGATTCAGTAAAATAGGTGCTGAGGCTGTTAATTTGTCCCAGCGCCGTTTTCTGTGTCTCCTCAACGTAATGGAGAATAGCGCCTGCAACCCGAATCGCAAGCGGCAGATGGCCGCATCCGTAGCCGTCAAGCGTCGACACGTTAAAGTGGCGTATGAGAAGATCTGAGGCCTCATCCTGATCGAAAACGATATCATCAAGCTGCGTTACTGAAACCGACAGCGATAGTTCACTGTAGTCGAAACTTTTCGGCAGCAGTATCTCGGCAGGAGACAATCGTTCGATCTCATCGGCAACTTGCGACAGTGATAGCTGGGTAGTGGCGAATTCTCCGGTGGTGATATCGATGAAAGCAATGCCGGCTTTATCACCATCGATAATAAGCCCGGCAAGATAGTTATTCTTTTTATCGGCAAGCAGTTCGGGCTCGATTACAGTGCCCGGCGTAACCACACGGACAACATCGCGCTCGACAAGGCCTTTGCCAGGTGGAGTCATCTGCTCACAGATAGCAACTTTGTATCCTTTGTTGATGAGCCTGGAGAGATAGCCTTCAACAGCATGGTAGGGAATGCCTGCAAGAGGCACACGCAAACCCTTGCCCATCTCACGGGATGTCAGGGTGATCTCAAGCTCTCGGGAGGTTAATCTGGCGTCATCATCGAACGTTTCATAGAAATCGCCGAGCCGGAAGAAGACGATCACATCAGGATAGCGCTTCTTTATCTGCAGGTACTGCCGTCGTAGCGGAGTTACAGACATGGTGGTTTATTGTACTATATTTTTAAAGCTTCAACAGCTCGAAGCCCGTCTTCTCATCGGGGAGGCGAAGTGCGACTGTTCCCAGTATCTCAATAATGACTGCTTCGCCGATCTTCCACGTGGAGACGCCGAAGCGCAGGCATCCGGTAGTCGTCTTTCCCGCTCTGCCCAGCGCTGCATGAATATGAAGCACAGGCTTGCCTTTGGCATATGGTTGTTGAAGCAGTAGTAATTGACGGTTTGAAAGAGAAAGGGTTAGGCGATGTTATTATCATTGTCGGCGATATCATTTCGGAAGACGATATACCTTCTTTACGGGAAATGGGCGTTAAAGCTGTATTCGGACCAGGCACACCCACCAGTGTAATCACAGATCAGATAAAACAGGGGATGGCTGCAAAAATTCAGTATTCCGCTTAGATTTTCAAATTCTGGCTGCGCCGATAAGATCACGGATGTTCTGAATGGCATTATTCTGCAAGTACTGAGCGATGCCATTCACTATTTTTATCGGAGCATTGGGATCACAGAAAGAAGCAGTGCCCACCTGTACAGCGCTGGCGCCAGCCATAAAAAACTCGATTGCGTCCTCCGCACAGAAGATGCCGCCGCAGCCTATGACAGGCACATCGATACGCTGTGCAACACGATAAACCGAAGCCAGAGCAATGGGTTTAATCGCAGCCCCCGATAGTCCGCCGAAAATGTTACCCAAAGATGGTCTGCGCTTTTTTATATCTATTGCCATCCCGCTGACAGTATTGATCAGCGTCAGCGCATCGGCCCCTGCCTCCGCCACTGCCGTAGCGATCGCCACTATATCCGTAACGTTAGGGCTTAGTTTCACCAACATCGGCATCTTCAGCTTGGATCTCACCGCTGTGGTCACTTTCGCTGCCATATCGGGATCGACACCGAACTCCATGCCTCCACAGGCAACATTGGGGCAGCTTATATTCAACTCCACAGCATGAACACCATCAAGGCCATCGATGATCTCGGCAAGTTGAACATATTCATCTATACTGTGACCGGCTATATTGATGATGAATGGAACATGCAGCGTACGCCACTGTGGCAGCACATCACTGATTAAGGACTTGATACCGATATTCTCCAATCCCACAGCATTCAACAATCCATGAGTGGTCTCAATGAGACGCGGCTGCGCATTACCGTTCCACGGCTCAAGCGTCGTTCCCTTACAGATAATAGCGCCCAGCGCTTCGATATCAACCGAGTCTTTATATTCGACACCGTATCCGTACGTCCCCGAAGCCGTCATCACAGGATTCTTCAATAACAATCCTATGGAATTACGAGGAGCGATCTGAACGGTTAGATCGGGCGCAATGCTATGTTTCTTTTGCATGAGACTTCGATTTCATCACCGAGTTTATTTTACCTTTCATGCTCAGCTTTTTATCCCTGCGATCATCTATCTTCAATGTCGTTACGACACGTTTGGCCCCTCTATTGAACGGCACCTCATGCATCAGCCTGACAGCATTAAGCACGGCATCCATAGATCCTTCAAGAATCGTACCCATAGGCGTCAGTTGATACCGAACATCATTCCTGCCATCGATGATATCGATGCAGGCGGCAACATACCGGCTTACCCCGGGTTTTTCCGTGCCAAGCGGCACCACCGATACTTCAGCGACAATATTCCTGTTCATCGTCACCTCCAAGCTCTACGCAACTATGATTGTAATACTGTAACACAAGCAACGCTCAAAATACACATCAGCGCTGGCAATAGCTGCAGTTTACCAAAGAAAATATGCTAAAATCGAAGTAACAATTTATTTTCACGGTATATCATTATGTCAACATCTTATTATATTCGGCCAATGGAAGAACGGGACATTTCACAGGCAATCGATATAGATAATGAAGCCTTCCCGACGCAATGGCCGCGCCCCACCTATTCCCCCTATAAAAGTGAACTGAAAAATCGACTGGCCCGTTACATCGTTCTGACAAAACCACGCGATCGATCAGATCAACTGGAACAGCAGCGCAGCATCACTCGAGATGAGCAATCATGGTTTAGCCGTCTCTTTAATCTAAAACCACGTCACTCTTATACGCTGCCACCGTCATCGACTGAATTCGTAATCGGTATAGCCGGCATCTGGCTTATGGTCGATGAGGCACACATCACCACGATCGGCCTGCGAAATGATTTCCGTGGACAGGGATTGGGTGAGCTTCTGCTCATCGCAACAATCGAGCTGGCGCAACGGTTAAACGCCAATGTCATTACTCTGGAGGTTCGTGTTTCCAACTCCATTGCACAATCGCTCTATAGAAAATACCGTTTCCAGGAGGTCGGCAGGCGATTGCGCTACTACTCCGATAATGGCGAGGATGCTCTGATTATGACGACAACCAGCATCAAATCACCTCAATTCATATCCTATTTTCAACAGCTTCAAAATGAACATCGCCGAAAGTGTCAAAACCTCTATTGACACTGCACGATACCGGGAACTTCGCTATGGCAAGCCGCATATAAACCGTTTATAATTAGACAGTCATTTGATATTGATCATCAGATAAGGAGCAAACATATGGGTGAAATGAAAAGCGCCTTTGAGCGAGCGATGGAAAAAGTAGAGAAAATGGGGAAGGCTACCGATGAGGAACTCAAACGTCTTGAATACGTGCCTATCGGCAGCGCACTCGCCGCACGGTACCTTAGAGAGGAAAAATTTGACCTTGCGGGTGAATTGAATAAATACACCGATGAAAATGTGCGCAAACACGTCGTTAACGGCATGCAGGAAGCATTGCTGCATAATATCACACTTCCCAAAGATGATATGTCCAAAAAGACGACAAATAAAGCCATCTCCGGGCTCAAGCTCACAAAGAAATCAAAAAATCAGCTTGACGCTCTTCTCGACAGGATCAGCAGCCTTATTACGTATTATGAGCAGGCGCGACAGCAGGCATTCAATCAGTTTAAATCGGCATTCGAATCAAAGCTGCCTGAGCTCACACGGGCAATGCAGCAGCAGGCACAAAAAAGCGGAATACCTATAGAAACGCAAGTTCAACTCCAGTTTCAGGAGCAATGGCGAAGAGCCAGCAGCGAACTCGATGGCCAATATGAGAAAGTCCTCGAGGAACATAAACAACAGATAGCTGCACTTATGTAATTGCCATGCGTGAATACACATCCATTACTACTAAACAGCTTTCACCATTTCAGTTATAATAGGCGCTAAAATAGTAACCAGAGTAAAGAATGATGCAAAATGACACTTACACGCTAACCGTCTCCTGTGACAACTGTGATTTTATTGGCGATGTGCAAATACAGAAAGGCAAGCTAATCTCCGAAGCCTATTGCCCTAAATGCCAGTGTCAAACATTGAGCAAGCAGGGTGACCGAAACCAAGACCAGAATCAGAGCCAAACTCTGACAACAGAAAAGCGCAAACCTCTCTCGGAGAGAATCAGCGACGATCTCGGCCTCGAAGAAACTCACAAGAGCCATGACAGAAAATTCGGCAGGATCGGCGTATTTAAACATCGTCCCTTTTAAACTGCCATCGCCATTTGTTTATCTTGGTAGTCATGCATTTCTGACCTTGTCCGTATTTCGGACTATCGATTGATCAGCCTTCTGGCTTACCGCAGTCACCGTACAGGCTACAACCAAATCCTTAGCGCAAAATAAGCCTCACTGCCGATTTCATCTCTCGTTTAATCAGGCATAATAGAGTTGTGATAAAAACAATAATGTCATAAACCTTTTTTCACCGGAACCGTTTTAGTATGTAGACAAAGGGAAAAAGGAGAGATGAAAATGAGCAGCAAAAAAATTTATGCAGCAATCAGCAACGATAAAAAACTCCGCACCATATTCGGCGGCATTATCCTGGACATTGCCATCCTGATGAGCATCATGGTTATGGCCGGGGTAATGTATCTATAATATGCATTCATTGGCGCTCCTCTGTGATTGACCTGGCACAGTGATTCTTGGTAGTATGACTTTTAACAAGAATCAGAAAAAACAAATGTGCACATCTTTCACCTAAGGAGAACCAGACGATTGAATAAACCGGACAAGGCCATTACCAAACTTATCGATACCGCACTCGCAGAAGATCATGTTCGCCATGATATCACCTCACAAGCGCTCATCCCCACAAAGGAACGGGCACAAGCCCGCATAATCGTCAAAGAATCCGGCGTTATCGCCGGCTGCGCGCTCGCCAAGCAGATATTCCACCGCATCGATTCCAAACTTAACGTCGAGATATTGATCAAAGACGGAAGTCGTGTCACATCAGGCGATATAGTGATGACCATCGAAGGAAACGCTGCCAGCATTCTTAAATCGGAGCGGGTTGTCCTGAATTTTCTGCAGCATCTGAGCGGCATTGCAACAGAGTCGGCACGATATGTGAAAGAAGTCAGCGGATTAAAGACACGTATACTGGACACACGAAAAACCGTACCGGGTCTGCGATCGCTGCAGAAATATGCTGTACATCTCGGTGGCGCTGACAATCACCGTATGCACCTGCAAGATGCCGTCCTCATTAAAAACAACCACATTACCCTCCTCAAACGGCAGCAGGGGTTCTCAATAGAAAATAGTATAGAGACAGCACGAAAAAAAACACCACGCGGAACGCTGATTGAAATCGAGGTACGAACACAGGAGGAGGCGCGGCAGGCTGCCGAAAGTGGAGCAGACATTATTATGCTCGATAACATGTCGATACCAGATATGCAAGCATGCGTCGAGATTATCAAAGGGCGCGCAAAGGTTGAAGCATCCGGCGGGATAACGCTGGATAAAGTGCGCTCCATAGCTGAGACAGGTGTCGATATGATATCAATCGGAGCCTTAACGCATTCGGCAAAAGCGCTCGATATTGTCCTCAGAATACTGTAACGGTCTCTACAGACAAAACCCTCAGCAATTCACCGAAAAAGGTGATACAATGAGTCAGATATTAATGCAAATAAGTTATGTCAACTAAATAAACATCTTTGCCGCATCGAAGATATAAATGGTGTCACCTGATTCTAATAATAAACTATCATTTCGATTCATCACCGGCATATGCGTAGCTATAATAGTCTGTTTGGCATTTGCCTTGCGCGTTATCTTCCCCTATGACTATGTCTTCTCTGGACAGTGGATCAAGTTTACCGGCACGGATGCCTACTTCCATATGTGGATCGTCGATAACATCGTCCACAACTTCCCCAGCGTCAGTTCATTCAATCCTTACTTAATCTATCCAGGCGGCGGCGAAGTAACCGGACATCTGTTCTTTGACTATCTTCTTGCCGCTGTTATCTGGCTTATCGGACTGGGCGCGCCCACACAGCATACCATCGATATCGTCAGTGTCTATTTTCCGGCAATACTCGGTGCGCTTGTCGTTATTCCAACATATTTCATCGGTAAAGCGTTGTGTAACCGCTGGTGCGGGATCATCGCCGCAGCATTGATAGCCTTTCTGCCTGGGGAATTTCTCGGGCGATCGATTCTCGGTTTCACCGACAATCATGTTTTTGAAGTTTTGTGTTCAACACTGGCAACGCTCTTTGTAATCCTTGCAGTGCAGTCTGCAAAACGGAAGCAGCTATCTTTTTCTCATCTAATAAAGACAGACTGGCATAGCATTGCCAAGCCGCTGATCTACAGTGTGCTTGCAGGGATAACACTGGCGCTGTATTTAAATTCGTGGCAGGGCGCTCTTCTTTTCGTTTTCATCTTTTTCATTTATATCATCATTCAATACTTCATTGATTATGCCAGATCTGCAAACGCCGATTATCTCTGCTTTGCAGGCTCTATAACGTTTATCACAGCGCTGATCCTTACCATGTTGTTTCCTCACACCGAACAGCAGATCGCATCTCTCCTTGTTGCTGTATTTGCCACGCTGGCCCTCGGCATCATGTCGCACCAATTAATGAAGCGAGGTTTGAAACCGTTTCATTATGTGCTCATCGTTGCCGGCGCAGGGATACTCGGTTTGGCAATCTTCTACCTGATCAATCAAGGCCTTTTAACATCAATGATATCCTTGTTCTCCTGGCTCAATCCGAGCGGAGGAATGCGCACCATATCGGAAACCGCACCGATCTTTTTCCCTGATGGCGAGTTCACGTTCTCCATCATGTGGCTGAACTTTACGACGGGCAGCATCCTTGCGTTCATCGCGCTGGGAATGTGCATCTACATCGTGGCAAAACGCGGAGACACCGAAAAAACTCTGCTCGTCGTCTGGAGCGTTATTATCCTGCTGATGACCCTGTCAATGCGCCGCTGGGCGTACTACTTTGCAGTAAACGTCGCGCTATTGACCGCCTACTGTTCCTGGTGGTCATTGGAACGGTACTTCGGTTTCAAAAAAGCGGCAGCTCCGAATGTTTCGTCAACTGCTGCGCATGGCAAAAAAGCGAAGCATCAGAAGCGAGCAAAAAAAGAGGCAAAGGTCGGCGCCAACACTGCGATTCGTACGGTTGGAGCGATTGTTGTCTTCCTCTTCGTCATCCTTCCAAATGTTATTTATGCGCGTGATACAGCCTCACAGCCCAGATTCGCACCAGGCAATGCCTGGTGCGAATCTTTGGATTGGATGAAAAACAACACGCCGGAGCCATTCGGCAGCCCCGATTTTTACAATAAACTGCATCGAACGCCTTTCACCTATCCTGAAACTGTCTATAGTGTGACTGCATGGTGGGATTATGGCTACTGGATACCGCGCATCAGCCATCGAATACCGAATTGCAATCCCGGACAGGGCGGAGCCGAAATCGTGGGCAAATTCCTTACATCACAGGACGAAAACACTGCCGCAACACTGGCAAACAACCTCAAATCAAAATATGTTATCCTCGACTATGAAACCG
>DNCV01000023.1:0-3427 GCA_003484395.1 Dehalococcoidia bacterium | reverse complement strand
ATTTACTATCAAACACAGGCAGGCAAAAGCACAGCAGTAATGTTATTTTATCCTGAATACTATCGATCTCTTGCTGTAAGACTCTATAACTTTGACGGCAAAGCAGTTATACCCAGGGAGACCATGGTGATCTCCTATGAGGAGAAAACGAATCCCGCCGATAAACAAACCTACAAACTCATTACCGGCGTAAAAACGTATCCCACATATAATGAAGCGCTCTCCTTCATTCAATCTCAGCAAACAGGGAAATACAGAATAGTAAGCAGCAATCCTTTTGCCAGCCCTATTCCTCTGGACGAATTGAAACAATATAAACCAGCATATAGCTCAAAGGTACTTATTACAACATCTCAGACAAGCAAAATATCGGAGGTAAAAATATTCGAATATACCCCTCCGTAAAAAAACGATAACGCCAGCTAATGGACAATGATTGATACAGATAAACGCCATGAATGATTCGACTAAACCGAAGATTATTGCTGTTATCCCCTGTCTTAATGAACAGGATTTTATCCGAGATGTTGTTACTCGAACACGAAAATACACTGATGAAGTGATAGTGGTTGACGATGGATCGACTGACGACACCTCAGGTATTGCGCGGGCAGCCGGAGCCCAAGTGATAAAACATAAGACCAGCCGGGGAGCCGGCGCCGCCACCAAAGACGGCTTCAACGCCGCAAAAAAAGGCAATGCCGATATTGTTGTCACACTTGATGGAGACGGTCAGCATAACCCTGATGAGATGCCGCGTCTGTTAGCCCCCATCATCGATGCAAAAGCGGATATGGTCATCGGTTCCAGATTCATCGAACCTCAGACAAACATACGCAGATATCGAAAATTCGGTATCGATGTCATCACATTCCTCTACAACTTCGGTTCAAAGGTGACAATAACCGACTCCCAGAGCGGCTTTCGCGCTCACAGCCGCAAGCTGCTCGAATCTATCAACATCACTGAAGACAGTTTCGGCTTCAGCGTTCAAGTGTTAATACAGGCCAGAAGAAAGGGAATGATTATTACAGAGGTCCCCATCTCCTGCATCTATCATTCCCAGGGTTCCACACTGAACCCGGTAAGGCACGGCATTAGTGTTGCGCTCACCGTCGTGAAGCTGCGGCTTCGTCGATCGTAGCATGAAATATCGCGCAGTGTTATTCGATCTCGATGGGACGTTGCTGGACAAATGGGCTTCAGTCCGGCTGAGTTTCTTTTCCTTGGTGATTCGGCTGTTGATATGAAAACCGCTGTTTCCGCTGATATGTACCCCATCGGCGCACTCTGGGGATTTCGCACGCCAGATGAATTGCTGGCGGCCGGAGCAAAAACACTCGTCAAAAAACCGGAAGATATACTGGAACTATTGAGCAATTAGTCATTAGCGAAACCAAACGATTGCAATAGAATCAGTTCGATTTTCGGAAACCACAGCATGACAGCTATTGCCAAGAAGTTACGAATACATAAAAGTGCTGCATCCCGTTTAATGTCAACTCTGGAATCGACAGGTTACCTCTATCAGTTGCGTATTTTCCCACACCGTATGATCTGAAGGTCAGTGAAATCATCTTCAGGCAAGATGTTTTATGACAAGGAAATTTGTTGGTGCCCCCAAGGGAATTCGAATCCCTGAAAATGTATTTAATCTGCTTAATAAATTGACCACCTCTCAGCTTGCGGAGTTTAGCAAATTAAGTAAAGGATATATTTCGCAAGTAAAGAAAGGCTATCGGCCTCCATCAGATAAATTAGTCCAAGCTTTATGGGAATATTCCTGCCAAAATGATAAGCACAAGGAACTATCAAACACTGAGAAGTCTATTGTTTTATTCCTTAAGTCTAGGCGTGACGGGATTTCACACGGAACGGTTGAATTCTACAGCAAATACCTCACCAAAGCCCTGCCAGTGCTTGGCCTTAATCCAACGCCTAACCAGATACATGCCTACATAACATCGCTATCGTGCTCTACAGGTGGCAAACACGCTTATTTTAGAGCTATGTCGATATTCTACAACTGGCTCTACAGCCCAAAGTCAGGATTCGATTATTCAGATAAGGTTAACCCGATAACGCTGGTAGAGCCTCCCAAAAGACCAAAATTACTGCTACCGACGCTGACCCGGCAACAGGTCGAACTGCTGATTGATAAAGCGCACAGCAATAGAGATAAAGCAATCATAGCTTTATTCACAGAATCAGGTCTTCGTTTATCCGAACTCATGAACATAAAGCCCTTGGACATTCGCTGGGAATCAAAGATTATTCTTGTATTAGGGAAAGGTAACAAAGAAGGCTATGCACCATTCGGAACTCTAACTGAGAAATATCTGATACTATGGCTCAGTGAATATCAACCGAAGCAAAACGAGCACATCTGGGATATAGGTTTCTGGGGAATTAAGTCTATGCTTGATTATCTTGGTACTGAAACAGGTCTACAATGCAATCCTCACACGTTCAGGCGTACGTTTGCATCATTACTGAGAAAGGCTGGCGTAGATACAATGACTATTAAAGACCTTGGCAGGTGGGAGAGCCTTGAAATGGTGCAGCGATATACAAGGTCAGTTACATTTCAGGATAGCCTAAGATTTTATAAAGCACCATTAAGCGAGAAATGATAGTAGCCGGAAAAGACAATCAGGGATTATGATGATACATCTCCCGCGATACTACCGTTACCGTGAATTATCTTATTTTGAATTAGATACAATGTTATATGAGACCACGTAATTATTAAGCTAAATTACTTTGTATGTAAATGGTAAAAACTTTGGAGTGAACCCCTGAAGTTGGACAGATTGGGTTAGAAAAGTTGGCGGGATCCTGAAATAATTTATAATGGAGGAAAAAGGATTCTGCCATGAGACAGCAACGAATGTTCAGCATAGAATTCAAGAGACAGGTTGTAGAGGAACTTATCAGCGGTATGAGTCGTCCTGCACAGCTATGTCGGAAGCATGATATTGTTCCCAGCCTGCTCGCTCATTGGAAAAAGCAATAAGAGCTTGGCAAATTCGATAATGAACCAGTTAAAGAAGCTGCCCTGCAGGACAGGATAGAAAAACTGGAGAGACTGGTCGGTAAGCTTACACTGGAGAATGAGTTTTTAAAAAAGGCATATCAGCACAAGCTCAGCCAACAGGCCAGAAACGGGAAATCGTCAAACACCATGGACATGAACTTAAAGCCATCAGCAAAGGATGTGCGCTGATGGACATTGCACGAAGCAGCTTCTATTATCAGCCGAAAGAGCCTGACACTGCGGACGTAAAGGCAGATATGGATATCCTGGATAGGATAGAGACAATCTGTCTCGATTTTCACGGCTATGGCTATCGAAGGGTGACACGTCAATTGCATTACGATGGATTTCAGGTTAATCACAAAAGAGTTTTACGCCTTATGCGTGAAA
>DNCV01000042.1 GCA_003484395.1 Dehalococcoidia bacterium | reverse complement strand
AATTCAATTATCTTGGACAGCAGTGTGCCTGTATCACGAATATATCATTTGCCGTTTGATTCTGCTGAAAGGGATGTTTCGTCTTTTTCTCCGGTTCGGATGCGAATAGCATGTTCAACGGGCAGGACGAAAATCATCCCGTCTCCGATGCTGCCGGTACGTGCCGCTTCGGAAATCGTGTCGATCACCATATCGCAATTGGCATCGTCAGCTACGATCTCCAGCTTCATCTTGTGCAACAGATCCACTCTGTATTCACCGGCGCGCCATTGGAGTAACAACCCTTTCTGTCGTCCTCTGCCAACCACATCAGAGACCGTCATGCCCAAGATGCCTTTAGCTTCCAGCGCTTTTTTGACAGCATCGAGCCGTTCTTCCTTGATGATCGCTTCTATCTTCTTCATTAGAATCCTCCATAGGCACGCTCACCGTGCTGTGATATATCAAGCCCGACAGTCTCCTCGACATCCTTGACTCTGATTCCTGTTGTCGCCTTTACGATCTTTGCCAGTATCCAGGTAACCACGAAGGAATAAATCATCGTCGCAGCGATCGCAGCAATCTGGATCAAAATTTGACCGGCATTACCATCGACCAGTCCAGAACCGGCTGGGTTAACGGCAGTTGTAGCAAAAATACCGGTTGCCAGCGCTCCCCACATTCCACCGACACCATGACAGGCGAATACGTCAAGGGATTCATCAATTTTATTAGCTCTGGTACGCCAAATCATGACATAATAGGACAAAATTGAAGCGATAGCGCCAATCGGAATACCAACCCACGGTTGAACAAAGCCAGCCGCTGGTGTAATGGCCACCAGTCCGACAACAGCGCCTGTAGCCGCTCCGAGTACGGAAGGCTTGCGATTAATCCAGCCCAGGAACATCCATGTAAGAGCAGCAGTTGCAGCGCTCGTGTTCGTAACAATAAAGGCGCTTGATGCCAGCCCTCCTGCGGTAAGAGCGCTGCCGGCATTGAAACCAAACCAACCAAACCAGAGCAAAGCCGCACCCAAAACGACAAATGGTATATTCCCCGGTTCCATCGACATTTTTTCCTTAAATCCCTTCCTCGGCCCAAGCACCAGTGCCAGCGCCAGTGCTGAAATACCTGCATTCACATGTACAACAGTGCCACCGGCGAAATCGAGAGCTCCGAGGCTTGCGAGCCAGCCGCCGCTACCCCACACCCAATGCGCCACCGGCGTATAGACGAAGGTAAGCCATAGCGCCGCTAAAACGAGAAGCGCACTGAATTTTATGCGCTCAACGACACCGCCCGTCCATAGAGCAACCGTAATAATTGCAAATGTCGCCTGGAAAATCACGAACGCCAGATGTGGTACGGTCGTGGCATACACGGATGATGGTTCCTGGCCTACCCCCGCAAGTCCGAACCATTCCAGCCCTCCGATTATTCCTCCGTGATCAGAGCCGAAACTGAGTGAATAGCCATACAGCACCCAGAGAACAGATACCATTGCGAGAACAGCAAAGCTCATCATTATAGTCGAAAGAACGTTTTTCTTTCTGACCATGCCGCCATAGAAAAAACCCACGGCCGGCGTCATGAGCATAACTAATGCCGAAGAGATAAGTAACCATGCAGTATCACCTGTATTCATTGCAACCTCCTTATGGCAATAGTTTACTGTTGCAATGTTTCAAATACGTTACAGGATGGTTACCATCATGTTACGAATAAATTTACTATACCCCCGATTCAAAACTACCGTATTGTTGAGCGCAGCAACGAAAAACAGCAAGGTCGAAGACTACAAATACCATTGAGCGGCAGTTTAAGAACAGCACAGAATCTTTGCTTTGGTTATGAAAAATCGAGGAGTTTGAGGCGAAGTTTCTCTTCGCCGTTCCATCGATCGATCTCCATACTGTAAACGATGTCGATACCTTTCGATACTTCTTTCAAATGATCACCAAGTCCGAATCCCATTACATCCCAGACGACACCATTATCCTTTACTCTCATGCGCAAATGGCTTTCCTGCACGCCTACCGCCTTTGCCTCAATAACCTGTACTCTCCTACTGAGAAACACCGGCACAGGGTTACCAAAACCGAAGGGAGCAAGCCGTTGTATCTGACTGAATGTATCGCCTCCGCAGAGAGAAAGTGGTATATCTGCATCAACATCGATGTGTGGACGTAAATCAAGGCTTGAGAGTTCTCTGCACGCCTGATTATACAATCGCTGTTTCAGAGCATCCAAATTTGCAGTAGTAATTGTAAAGCCGGCAGCCCGTTTGTGCCCGCCGAATTTGAGAAGAATATCCGCATTCTGCTCCAACGCGGCCATGATATTGAACTCACGAATGCTGCGTCCGCTGCCGCGAGTTGATTCCTGGCCGACAGTCATTAATATGACAGGACGGTAGAATTCGTCGGCCAGCCTGCCGGCAACAAGGCCGGTTATGCCCTCCGGATAATCGCAATCACCAGCCATCAATAACCAACGGTCTGTACCTTCGACAATGATTTGCTCCCGTGCACGCTTTTGAAGGTCCGTAGTCATCTGTAACCGTTCTGCGTTCTTTATTTCAAGATCACTGGCTAACCGTTTTGCCTCATCACCATCCCGCGTCAATAGAAGTTTATAACTTGTCGTTGCGCTATCAATTCTACCTGCAGCATTTATCCGGGGACCGATGCTCCATGAAATCGTTGACGTTTCAATCAGGCCGGGTTTGATACCAGCACACTGAAACATCTCCTGGAGTCCGAGACGTTTTGTCGTATTAATGATCTCCAAACCCCGCTTAATCCAGTACCTGTTCTCACTGACAAGCGGCATCATATCAGCCACGGTGCCAATTGCTACCAAATCAAGAAACGAATCATCTCCCTCGACTAAACCACATCGTTTCCTCATCGCTTGAAGAAATTTCCAGGCTACACCAACCCCCGCCAGATCGGCAAAGGGGTATCGAGAATCAATCCTCTTGGGATTAATAACTGCGCTGGCTTTCGGCAGAGTGTTAAGCGGGATATGATGATCGGTAACAATGATATCAATACCAATCGCCATTCCATAATCCACCTCGTCAATGGCAGTTATTCCATTATCGACAGTGATGATCAGACCAACATCCTGCTGGCGAAGTTTATCGAGAGCATCCGTCCTTAATCCGTAGCCATCAGTAAGACGATTCGGGATATAAGGAATCACATCAGCGCCAAGCGCCGATAATCCTTCGACCAGAAGCGCCGTCGCAGTGATGCCATCAGCATCAAAATCACCATAGATAGCTATTTTCCTGCCGAATTGAATTGCCCATTGCGTTCTGGTAACTGCCTCCTCCATGTCTGAAAGCAGGAAAGGATCAAATATCGAACGATCATCGACATGCAGAAAACGTTCTATCTCGGCAGGATCAGATATACCACGATTATATAAGAGCTGCAGTATCAAGGGGCTGACATCTGATAAGATTGCTTGATCACTATGAATTGGTGGCGATATATTCCAGCGCGTGTGACTCAAGTGTTCTCCATGTGGATTGATTTACTTTTATACCATTAAAAAGGCTTTGACAGCAAACTTGATCGGCTATGCTGTTATGATTATAACAGCAGTCCCATAAAAAGTTGACCCGTCACAATGCTCATACCTATAATTACTCCTGTTGTAAAAATGGAACGTAAAACAACTGTTTCCCTTCACACACTCGGCTGCAAATTAAATCAAGCAGAAACAGAGTCTCTCAGCAGACAATTCTCTGCAGCAGGATATGGCATTATTGAAAACAATGCGGATATCTGCGTGGTTAACACCTGTACGGTCACTCACATCGCTGATCGAAAATCACGTCACCTCATTAGACTGCTGAGAAAAAGCAACCCTCAAGCATTTATCATAGTGACCGGTTGTTGTGCGGAGACATCTTCGGCAGACCTCTTTCGTGCCGGAGCCAGTATGCTTGTGAACAATAAACAGAAAGAACATATTGTTGAGCTGCTGCAGAAACAGCAACTGAAAATCCCAGACATTCAGAGCGATAACCATATTGCTGCTCACACGCAAAGAGTACGAAGCTTCATCAAAATTCAGCACGGTTGTACGAGTAACTGCACATATTGCATTGTTCCTTCCGTGCGTGGATGCGAATATAGCCTGTCTCCTGATATGATACTCAAAGAAGTACAGGATAGAACGGCGAATGGGTATAAAGAGGTCGTATTAACAGGAACAAAAGCCGGCGCATATGAGTATAATGGTGTATTTCTAAAAAGCTTATTACAGAGAATACTCGCAGAGACTGATATTCAACGCCTGCATTTATCGTCACTCCAGCCTGAAGAACTGACTCAGGAATTGCTTGCATTATGGCAAAACAAACGTTTATGCCCTCATTTTCATCTTGCATTACAGAGTGGTAGCGATTCGGTGTTGCGGCAGATGCGCCGTCACTATACCGTTAATCAATATCTCGAATCGGTAACTATGATAAGAAAGCTCTTGCCCGATGCATCCATTACAACCGATATCATGGTCGGCTTCCCGGGAGAAAGCGATACTGAATTTGAAGAGAGCTACCATCTATGCCGCGATATCGGTTTTTCCGCAATCCACGTCTTCATGTATTCGCCGCGTCCTGACACTCCGGCAGTCAGCATGGATAAACAAATTGATGCACACATAAAAAAACAGCGAAGCCTGAAGATGCTGGCACTGGCATACGAATCAGCAATAAAGTATCAAAAGAAGTTTCTTGGACAGGTTCATGATGTGCTCTGGGAGAGAGAAACCGAACAGAAGCTATTCAACGGACTAACAGATAACTATTTGAGGGTCTTCACGCATAGCACGCTGCCACTGAGCAATAGATTGTTGCCGGTAAGGCTTGTTTCTTCCACGCGGCAAGGTATACGAGGAGAGCTGCTGTAATGAAGATCACAGTAAAAGTGACACCTCACGCAAAAACTGAAGAAGTAATGCAACAGGGTGCTCTCTATTTGGTAAAAGTCAGGGCAGTTGCCAAAGAAGGAAAGGCAAACGATGCTGTTATCAAGCTCCTCGCCGCCTATTTCAACATTCCCAGAAGCGCTATTTCAATTAAAATCGGCCTTACCAACCGAAATAAAATCGTGGAGATCAAAGAAACGTAATCGTTACCGTATGGATTTACAGTTTATATAACAAAAAATCGTGGTAAATGGATAACAAAATCCAGTTACCACGATTAATGAACGTCATTGTAAAGCTGTTACCAGCTTCTAAGCATATTTCTCAGCCAGATCGCCCGCCCACGGAAGCTTATACTTCTGCCCCTGATATGCCTTAATCATAAGAATAATCCAGAGGATAAGCGCCAAAATTGAAAGCAACCAACTGATAATCCAGCCGATAATAGGAATAAATGACAGGATGAAACTGGCTACAGTCAATGAGCCGAACACAATAATTGACTGCATTGCATGAAAACGAACAAATTTGTTTTCTTTCTCGATCAAATAGAAAACCAGCCCCGTTATCCAGCCTAAGACATAACTTAACAAGCCTGCGATATTTTCTTCCAGTCCCGTCGATGTTTTTGCCATTTACCTGCCTCCTTACAAATCAAGTGATCTTAGAATACGACAGGTCAGCGTGGCTGTCAATAGGTTACCATAATTTGTGTTACCATAATTTGTTCTCAACCAGTTGACAAGCGGTATATACCATCATAAACTAAACGAGTAAGAATTTGTCGCTGATCCGTAGTAATTGTACTACCCACACCCGGATGTGCGGCAAAAACAGAATAACACTGACATCGTTATGGAAATAAAGCGTTTCGGGAACTCTGACAAAGATCGGACTGCGAGATCGTGGAATATTGCCCGAAATAACGGCCCCCTGGCCGTAGACCCGATGTCATCAATCGATGAAGGTATTGCCAGCTTTAAACTTCATGATCATATATGTTTTCTCTATGAGTCACCGGACGAATGGCGAAAAACAATCGTCGAATTTATCGCAGCCGGACTGGAACGGGGTGAACGGTGTTTTTACATACATGATATTCATACACCTGAACAGATCAAAAACTATCTGTCAGACGCCGGCATTAATGTCGAACAGGCCGAGAAGTCGAATCTGCTCGTATTTCTCGAGGAAGCCGAGTTATATACACAGGAAGGCATCTTTGAACCTGACCGCGTTATCACCAAGCTGATCAACGAAACACAAAAGGCGATACTCGACGGTCACTCGGGCATCCGCGTCACCAGTGAAATGAGCTGGGCAGTTCATGGATACACGGGATCCGAGAAAATCATTGATTATGAGTCCAAACTTAACCGTGATTTCCTCCCACAATACTCGTGCATCATCCTCTGCCAGTACGCAAGAGCACAATTCGACGCTGCCATTATTAAAGATTTGATCACTACCCACCCTCTGCTTATTTATAACGGGCATGTTTATCAGAATCGTTATTATGTCCCGCCGGATGAAATATTGCTGCATAAGGATCCAGGAAGAAATGTCCAGCGAATGCTGGAAACGATTGTCAGGGAAGATTCTATTGAACAGTGGTTGGGATTCCTTAACGATGTGTTCGATCGTTCCGAGCAGCCATTCGTTGCCTTTTACCCCAATGATAAACTGATGACATGGAATCAGGCATTCGGCAATTTGCTGGGATACAGTAATGAGGAATTGCGAACCCGTAGTTACGCTGAGCTGACACCTGAACGATGGCGCGGCATGGATATGCTGATGGCGGAAAAACTCCGCCAAATCGGATCAACTCAGCATTATCAAAAAGAGTTTATGCGAAAAGATGGTTCCTTAATCCCCGTTGATTTGTCATTGCAGCAGGTTCTAGACAAAGAAGACAACGTTCTTTACCACTGGACGTTCGTCACTGAAATCTCAATTCAGAAGTCAGCAGCAGAGACATCAGTCCAACCTGCCTCACAAAAAGCGGATGGACAACACTACAAAGCTATCTTCGGGCAGATGTTGAACGGTGCTGTTCTCCTGGAGCTGATTTATGACTATGCCGGTAAACCTGTTGATTTCCGTATCATCGAAATCAATGCTGCCGCAGAACATGTACTCGGACTAAAAGCGACTGAAGCTGTAGGAATGACAGCGCGACAAATTCCGAAGCTTGCCGACATGCTACAGCTTCTTGAATCATTACATAAAGTAGCAACCAATGCAGAGCCTATACAGTTGGATACTTTCTACTCACCCGTTCTCAGCAAGCATCTTGAGATAATGTTGACAAGCCCGGAAAAGGGACATTGTGCAGCAACATTTATCGATACCACCGAGAAAGTAAATCAGATAAAGTCACTGCGACAAAACGAAGAGAAGCTGCGATCTGCCATGGATATCGCCGGAGACGGGATGTGGGACTGGGATGTACCCACCGGACATATATCATACAGCCCGAGATGGGCAGAGTTGCTGGGTTTCGACGTTCAATCAATGCCGGATACATACGAATTCTGGGAATCGGGGCTGCATCCTGACGAACGCACTGCCGTCCTCTCCGCTCTCTACGACCACTTAGACGGCCTGACAGCACCATTTATCCGGGAACATCGCTTCCGAACAGAAAGCGGCGACTGGAAATGGGTACTGAATCGCAGCCGTGTTATTGAACGGACACAGGAAGGCCTGCCGCAGCGGGTAATCGGCACGATGACCGATATTACCGAAAAGAAGCTGGCAATGGATCGATTGCACGACAGCGAGGAGAAATACCGCTGCGTCACCGAGAACATGCCGACTGTCGTTTATTCCGCACTTCCCGATGAGCTTTCATCAGATATATTCCTTTCGGCTAAAGCGGAGGAGTTGACGGGTTATTCCGTCAAGGAATTGCTTGATGACCCTGCGCTATGGTCGAAGATGGTGCATGCCGACGATCAAAAAGCCGTCTGGGAGAAGATTGCTGAACACAGGACGAACAAGACCCCGCTGGACATCGAATACCGCATTATAACAAAGACCGGCGATATCAAATGGATAAGAGATCGGGCAAATCCTGCCCTCAACGAAACAGGCGAGATAGTACGGATCGACGGTTTCATGGAGGATATATCCGAACGTGTAGCCGCACAGAAAGAACTTGAACTGAAAGAAAACGAGCTGCGAGCGGAAAGAGACAGGGCGCAGCGGTATCTCGATATCGCCAGCGTGGCGATCGTCGTCCGTGATGTCGACGGTACCATGAAGCTGGTCAATAAACAGGGCTGCAAAATGTTCGGCTACACCGAACCAGAGTTTATCGGACAAAAATATGCCGATATGCTCGTCGTTCCTGATAAACGGGAAGAATCGTGGGAGTTAAACAGAAAGTGGATGAGTGGAGAGCCCCTGCCTCAGTCGGTCGAGAGCATAATCTCAACGAAAAATGGTGACAGGAGAACGATCCGCTGGTACCCGTCCATAATAAAAGACGATCAGGGAAATATCATAGGCTTGCTCAGTTCAGGCGAAGATATTACGGAGCAAAAACAGCATGAATATGATCTCGGTTTGCGAGCTTTGCTGCTCGATAATGCTACCGATTGGATCGTACTTACCGATTTTGGCGGAAACATCCTCTATGCCAATGAAGCGACATTGATTTCCCGTGGCTACACACGTGAAGAGTTTATGCAAATGAATATCCTGCAGGACATCGCTCCCGAATACGCTGCTTTCCTCGACACGCAAATGAATGAACTAAAAGAGAAAGATGCGCTGACATTTGAAACAGCATACCTGCACAAGAACGGGGGTTCGCTGCCTGTCGAAGCTCATGCGCGCACTCTTCGTCTTGACGATGAAGATCATATTCTTATCGTATATCGTGATATATCCGAACGCAAGGCCGCTGAAGCCAAACTGCAGCAAAGCGAGCAGAGATACCGGTCACTATTCAATGAGATGCTCGACGGATTCGCATATCATCAGATTATCACTGATGACAGCGGCAATGCAGTCGATTACGTTTTCCTTGAAATAAACGACGCGTTCGAACGGATGACAGGATTGAAAAGACAGGATGTGGTCGGTAAACGGGTAACCGAAGCAATTCCGGATATCCGTACGGCCGGTTTCGACTGGATCAGCGCCTACGGCCGTGTCGCATTAACCGGCCGGAGTGAACAATTCGAAGCATATTCGGAGCCCATACAGAAATGGTTCGCTGTTTCCGCTTACAGCTTGGAGAAGGGATATTTCGCAGTAACATTTGAAGATATCACAACCCGCAAACTGGCTGAAGATGCTCTCAAACAGGCGGAAGAGAAATATCGAACGTTATTTGAATCCACAGGGACGGCGCTGATAGTCATCGAACGCGACGCCACGGTTATGCTGGCCAATACCGAAACCGAAAAGATATTCGGCTACTCCAGAGGAGAAATCGAGGGCAACAAACGGTGGATTACGTATATCCACCCCGGTGACCTTGAAGCAGCGCTGGGAAACAACCGGCTTCGATCTCTCACAGCGGAGTCCGCTCCTCTTAATTTCGAATTAAGAATCTTTGACAAGCAGGGCAACACCAAATATGTATTCGGATGTGTAGCCATAGTCCCCGAGACAACGCAATATATCGTATCGCTGATCGACATCACCACGCTGAGGAAGACGGAAGAACAGTTCTACCATGCCGAGAGACGTTATGAAGACATCGTCGAGCAGGCGGTAGAAGGTATCATTCAGATGACAGCCAAAGGCCGTATTTTGATGGTAAATGCCGCGCTAGCACGAATGCTGGGCTATGAATCTCCGAGAGAAATGATCTCCAGGGTGAAAAATGTCGGAGAACGTCTCATGGTTGACCAGCAGAGATGGCAAAAATTTGTTCGCCTGCTCAGATCCCAGGGCGTTCTGAAGGCATTCGAAGCTGAGCTATACTGTAAAGACGAAAGCAAGATATGGGTGCAAGAAAGCGCCCGCATTGTTTACGATGAGAGAAGTGGACGCATACATCATTTTGAGGCATTCATCGAAGATATCAGCTACCGTAAGAAAGCTGAAATCGAGATCAAAGAGATACTCGATAAACAGAAAAAGGCATTAACCAATACCGTTCAAACGATATCCAAGATGAGTGAGATCAGAGATCCCTATACCGTCGGGCACCAGCGGCGGGTAACCCAGCTTGCCAACGCAATTGCTTATGAGATGCAGCTTGCTCAATCGCATATTGAAGCGCTCAATATTGCGAGCATACTTCACGATATAGGAAAAGCATATGTGCCGGCGGAAATATTAACCAAGCCAGGCAGGTTGTCTGACGCTGAAATGGAACTTGTGAAAAACCATCCGAGGGTAGGCCACGATATAGTCAAACAGATAGATTTCCAATGGCCTATTGCTGAAATCATTCTGCAGCACCATGAACGACTGGACGGGTCGGGCTACCCGAACGGATTAAAAGGCGATAGTATTTTATTGGAAGCGCGTATACTGGCAGTAGCAGACGTTGTTGAAGCTATCGCGTCGGATAGGCCTTATCGCCCGGCTCTGGGCATTGAAAAAGCGCTTGAGGAAATAGAAAACAATCGCGGCGTCTTATATGATTCTGCTGCTGTCGATATCTGTTTAAAATTATGCCGGCAGAAAGGATTCGTCTTTTCGATGTTCTGATTCTATCTCCCGTATTTCAGCTTCGCATAGAGCATCAGGCTGCCAAGAATGATAGCAACGCCATTCCAGACAATAATGGAAAATAAACCGAAGACGATACCATACGCAAGCCAGCAGCTTATTCCCATAATGAAAAGGCTGATGAACGGCAAGCTGACCTCATGAGCGCTCTTGAGTTTGAGCAATCTCCATATCTGGGGAACAAAGCCGACATTGGTCAAAAGACCGCCCATAAAGCCCAACAATTCTCGTAAATCCATAGCGTTTCCTCCGCCGGAATTATAGCGCATCCAGATAACGAAGGCATAAAACCCTCCTTTGACAATCATTATCATCTTCACAGTAAAAAGGGGCGACGGTCGTGACCGTCGCCCCTTTTTACTGTACTCCTCTCTGTGCTATCACTTTTCCAGAATAGCCATCGCCTCGTTTCTGTAAGCATCCATGAGGTATGGAATTCCCGTCACTTTGGCGCATTCTTCGGTGAGGGACATTAAATCGGTCCGTGAAATGGCGGGAACGCTGAAGCACCGGGCTCCGGCCATCAACTGCTGCAGACCGACTTTAATCTTTTCACTGTAGCTGTAAATACCTATAGCGCCAAGAGGGATATTCTTCATCTCGTTCGGTCCGACGATGTTCTTCACATCCTCATAGCATACAAAAATCTCTTCCGTTGTCGTGCCGAACTGACTGACGGTGCTGGGCAGTTTGCCGTCTTTCATCCATTGTGCGATGTTCTTTCCGACCATGCCTGGAATCATCAAGGCACGGCCCATACAAACCGCCTTGCAGAAAGGAGCACCCATAGCCAGCGCCTTGAATACGCCGTCTTCGCTGCTGAAACCGCCGGCGAAAGCGATATCGGGAGTCTTCACTCCCTTATCGGCCAGCTTCTTGCAGAACTCATAAGCGGCAGCATGGAGATACAAACTGGGTATACCCCACTCCTCCATCATTCGCCAGGGGCTCATGCCAGTACCGCCGGAAGCGCCATCTATAGTAAGCAAATCAATCTTCGCCTTCGAACCCCATTTGATAGCCATAGCCAGCTCTCTCAAACCATACGCACCGGTCTTCAACGTAATCCTCTTGAAGCCGATCTTGCGCAGCCGTTCAACCTCTGTGTAGAATCCCTGTTCGTCGATGAAACCGAGCCTGCTGTGGCGCTCGAACTCCTTCAACGAGCCGTCTTTAAAGGCAGCTTGGTTAACGGGATTAGAGGGATCCGGGGTAACGATATAACCGCGTTTCTGCAACTCCAGCGCCCTCTCCAGTGAGCCGACCTTGATTTCACCGCCGATACATTTGGCTCCCTGCCCCCATTTCAACTCAATGGT
>DNCV01000016.1 GCA_003484395.1 Dehalococcoidia bacterium | reverse complement strand
GGACATTATCATAGAGTTTCGACAATCCCTATACCCAATCCCTATACCCAATCACCCTTTTCACTTACTCCGCTGCCACAAGGCCATATTATTATATACGATGTCAGAATAAGAGGCAAAGCCAAATGCGGGTTCGGCAATAACGGTAACTGTTTCTGTTCAACTGCGAATCTGTGATGTACAATGAATGGCTGGCCACACGGGACTCAAATCGAACTTTTTCCGGCCTGACTTAGCATCGAAGTTGCGGCAACTGCTTCAGAAGTCCCTGATATAGCGATTTTATCGCAGGTTTTCAAACTCGCTAACTTTAATCTTTGCATCCTTCAGGATTTTACTTAGAATACCTTTCCCTAAGTCTTTACCCTTGTGAATTGGTACGGTTGTCCATCTACAATCGGGATGATGAAATATCATATGGCTGCCACTCTGGCGAATACAGGAGAATCCTAATTTCTCTAATACGTGTATGACTTCTTCAGACTTGGCTGGTCTGAGTTTAGGCAACTATCTGCACCTCATCCACCGCTACTTCTATAGGTATAGACTCGCCTAAATCCCGCCGGGCTTCTATGTGCAAGCGAATAGCATCTTTTATATTCGCCATGGCTTCCTCATAAGTTTCACCCTGAGTATAGCAACCCTGAAGTAGCGGCACTGAGGCTATATAAAGCCCATCCTCGTCCTGTTCCACTGCGACTGTAAATTTATAATCCGGCATCACTAATTTTATCCTCCCTAACAATAAATATCGAGGCGCTATTTATTTTGCAACGACCTCAAGCTCTTCTATGGTATCTTTGCCTACTTCGGTTGGAACTGGGAGCCCATCTTCAATAAGAGCTTCAATGTAAACTTCTATAGCTTCTTTAATATTGCGCGTGGCCTCCGCTTTAGTCATACCCTGCGAAACACAACCCTTTAACGCAGGAGCATACGCTACATAACCTGATTCCTTACCTTTTTCGATTATGATTGTGTACTTCATGTTAATTAGATCAGCCATTCCCTGAATAGCTAGTAATCATGAAATCATTATATCAGTGAGTGTATAGATTGACAATCATATGACATTGAGCCGATGGCAATCTGACATTAATGAGATGAAAACGAACATAACTTGATGGAGGCATCTCTTGGCAAAGTGGTACCAATGGACACTCAAGATTCGAATCGAATTTAGCTATGTTTTCACAATTAGATTACGGGGCGTAGAACAAATATGAACGTAGAAATGAACTGGCTGCCGAGCCAGGATTCGAACCTGGGCAAATGGATCCAAAGTCCATCGTGCTACCGCTACACAACTCGGCAATGAGTTAGAATTGTAGCATAAATGTTCTTCTTTTGGTAATGAATTGCTTAACATTGATTCTCTCGTAAAAAGCCAGTTGCAGACATCCCCAAGCGATGCTATGGTAAGGTCTGCCTGGCTCTCTCTGCTTGTCGCTCCTGCATTTGAAGGGCATAGATCATCCGCTTGATATTGCAGGCCAATGTCTTGAGGTAGACGGCAAGCCGCACCCTACGGCCACCTCGTACTCGCAGATGCCCAAGCCCGTGCCGTCGTTTCAGTTCTGAGTTCGTTCCCTCGACCCCTGCCCGCACGGCATATCGCTTACGCCACTCCTCATTTGCCTCGGCTATCCGGCGCCGCTCGATGTTGACCTTTACCAAGTCTGCCTTGAGAACGCAGGTATCTGTATGTTGGTTTAGCTTCACCGAACAACGGGGACGGAAAGCGCAAGTAGGGAATCATGTCTTTCGTCTATTCACAAGACATGTAGTCTTTACCCCAATAATGGATTAAGACCCCTGAAAGAATACTCCAGAGGATCAATCCGGAAAGGATAACAAAAGCCGTATTGAAGATTCCGAAGACAATCCCCATCACAATCCAGAGAATCATCACCACAGTGACAATCACCATACTCCTTTGAAAGCGTGAATCACTCATGATCCACCGTACCTGATTTACCGGCGTGTTTCCACACGTGGACCATTCGCTGTATGACCGTTATAAAACCGAGCAGTGCAATAACAATAAGAGCCCAAAGGATCAGATTAAAAATCAGACCCAAAGCCAGTAAAATTACACGTCCTGCCCGGGGGAAGACACCAACCTGGCAATCCACGCCCAGCCCCTCTGCTCTAGCCCTGGTATAACTGGTCAAAAAAGAGAAGGTCAAAACAACGAAAATAAGAAGAGCTGCAAAGGCAGTCTCATCACCGAATGAGATAGCGCCTGCAAGCAATTCCTGCCTGTTGATCCCCAAATAATAAATAAGGAGGCCTAAAAGAAGCAATGCTTCCGAAAAACGATCGACCGTGGAATCGAGGAAGGCTCCAAACTTCGTGCTTTTATTCGTAAATCGCGCAAGGGAACCATCCATCATATCAAAAAATCCGGAAAGTAATACGAGAAATCCCCCGAGAAACAGATTACCTGCTGCAATGACAGAAGCAGTGACAATCGTTAAAACCAGGCCGCTCCATGTGAGAATATCCGGCGTTAGCTTGCTTTTTGCAAGCCACGGCACAACTGGTCTGGTTATTATTCGTTCCAGACGTTTCATCATCTCGGAGATATTCATTGACTCTGTGATCCGTTAAGAATTTGTTTATACAAATCCATTACCCGTGCAGAGACTTTATCCCAGCTGTATTTCTCTGCGGTAATGCGGCCGCGCATCCCGAACTGTTCACGAAGCGATTTATCTTCAATCAAGGTTAATAATGCAGAAGCCAGTCCTTTTGTATCTTTTACCGGCACAAGCAAACCTTCCTGTCCATGAGTAACAACGCTGGCATAGCCGGATATATCGGTAGCGACAATCGGTTTGCCGCTCGCCATAGCCTCTAGCAGAATAATTCCGAAGCTTTCGCCCGTTGTAGCAGGTGAGCAGAATATATCTGCAGTACGATAGTATGACGGCAGGTCCTCAGTCGAAACCCAATCGGTAAACACAACATGATCTTTCAATCCCAACGATTCCACCTGTGCTTCATAACCGGGACGCAACCTCGTTCCCGGTCCGACAATGATCAGTCTAAAGTTGGAAAACCTGTTCTTCAATTCTCCGCAACTCTCGATCAACTGGCCAACGCCCTTACGTTTTTCGAGCCTGCCGACAAACAGAATATTAATCTTGCCATCAAGGAATTCTTCACGTTTATTGCCTTCAGGCGAGAAACGATCAATCTCAATGCCATTAGGAATGATCTGGTATTCGGATGGAAGGTAACGGCTTATGTATTCCATAGCAGGTTTGGATACCGCTATCTTGCCTTTCAGCCGCGGAAGCATCCTTTTCATGATCGGCTTGCTCACCCAATAGCTTCGCGATCTGGGGTGACAGGCGTGAAAAGTACCGACCAACGGTTCCTTTGAATTTGCCAGTACGCTGAGCGATAACATCGGGGCGAAAGGCTCGTGTATGTGCACGATATCGAATTTCTCTTTTTTGAGCATGTATCGTACCTGTGCCGGCAGCCAAGGAGAAATCGGGACACGGGCAATCGAGCCGTATATTGGAATAGGGAAGGGCCTTCCGATAACGGTAACCTCTTCCTCAAAATACCTCGTTCCCTCTCGGAGGCACGGTGCAATTATCTTCGCCGTATGGCCTGATTTGATAAAGTGATGCGCCAGATGAGCGATATGATTTACCACACCACCCGGAAACGAATAATCATACGGGGAAACCAGCCCTATTTTCACGGGACGACAACCTACAGAACGTGCACCTAGCTTTTGCCCGTCTCTTCTTTCTTTTCAACACCGATGTCAGGCAGGCAGACAGGATTCTGTTGATCTTTACCTTCAATGAACTGCTCAACACGACGTCGTGCCTCATCATCGGAGAACTGAATCGGTGGAGATTTCATAAAATAGGAGGATGGCCCCACTAATGCGCCGGATATCTTTCGATCCAGCGCCAGTTTGCAGCAGCGAACTGCATCGATAACAACGCCTGCGGAGTTAGGACTATCCCATACTTCCAGCTTCATTTCAAGATTCAGGGGAACATCACCGAAGGTGCGTCCTTCCATCCTGATATGACAGAATTTTCGATCAAGCAACCACGGCACATAATCGCTTGGCCCAACATGAATATCATCAGGGTCAAGAGCATAATCAAGCTGCGATGTTACGGCATTGGTTTTAGATATCTTCTTTGACTCCAGGCGCTCCCGCTCCAGCATGTTATAGAAATCGGTATTGCCGCCGAAGTTGAGCTGATATGTCTTCTCCAATACGACGCCTCGATCGCGGAAGAGCTTTGTTAATACGCGGTGGGTAATTGTCGCTCCCACCTGAGACTTGATGTCATCACCAACGATTGGCAGCCCCGCCTGATGAAATCGGTTGTACCAGTACGGTTCTCGTGCGGTAAAGACCGGAATACAGTTAACCATTGCACAACCGGCTTTCAATATCTGTTCAACATACCATTTTGTCGCTTCTTCGCTGCCGACCGGCAGATAGTTGATTACCACATCTGTCTTTGTTTCTTTCAGAATACCAACTATATCGGCAGTGGGCCCAGGCGCCTTGGTAATGATTTGTGATAGATACTTACCCAATCCGTCATGCGTCATGCCGCGAGCAACTTTCACGCCGCTCCGCGGCACATCACAAAACTTGAATGTATTGTTCGGTTTGGTATAAATCGCTTCGGCAAGATCTTTGCCGACTTTATTTTTATCTATATCAAACGCAGCAACAAAGTTTATGTCACTAATATGATAGCCACCTAAATTAATGTGCATCAGCCCGGGTATCGTCTCTCCCTCTTTTGCTTTTTTATAATAATGGATACCCTGAACCAGCGAAGAAGCACAATTCCCCACGCCTATAATGGCAACGTTAATTTTACCCATTGTCTCTTCTCCTTAACCAAAATCGCCTTATATTATACCACTATGATATTGAAAATAAACTTTTTCCAGTTTCCACTACATTTTTTAAAGCCAAAAACCTTCCGCCAGCACAGCAAATCAGTCTGAGTTGATAGCACTTTTCCCCTATATCCAATTAGGTACTTTAGGTGATTGATCGGCATCAATAATGATATATGAAGTAATCAAGGCATTATCAAAACCTATAGAATCGGCCACAGAGGCGACAGAAGGTTTCGGCAGGATGACGTGACCAAATTTCTTTCTGGCAACAAGTACCTTAATTCGTAACCGTACTTCCTGTGGTAAAAACTATACGTCTCGTCAACTAGTGAGATCTTATTGAACGATAAACGGACCCTGAACTTGCGGCACTCCATTAATTGAGAGCATTACTTTATATTCACCTTTTAGCCACAGCGTATCGGGACGGCTATACGAGAAAGAGAAGGCTACAAAACGGGTACCGTCAACTATAGCCGACCGGCTGTCCATCAGAACGTTTTCTGCTGTTATATCCTCACCTCTGACATACACCCAATCTGCCTTTATCTCGGTATCAGGAGGGGCATTTGACACTTTTACGCAGCAATAAATTTTCGGCGTTTCCGCAGGGAAGTAACTCCTTTTATCAAGCGGTCTATTCAACGCATCGATAGCAGTAGCAAATGCCATCTCACTCAACACCACAGTCTTAGGATCAGCATCTCCGCTGTTGGCACATGCAGGTAGAATCGATAAAAAAACCAGCAGGGACAGCAATGAAGCGAATACACAGACACGATATTTATTTTTCACGGTTATTTTCTCTAACATCCTTGCTTACTCTATTCGAAATGGAACGGTAACCGCTTCTTTCCCATCAACCGATATAACAACTTTATAATCGCCGACTATCCATGTATCGCCCTGACGCATCCATGCAAATGACACATATCTGGGACCATCAGTTGTTATGGCAGCGCTGTGTTTCTTGATATCCACTTCATTGTTCGCACCTTCAACCAATAACCATTCGGCGCTGACAACGATCTCCTCCGTTGTATTCGCCACCGCCACAGAACAATAGATTATGGGTGTGTCTTTTTTGAAAACAGACGTCGTTTTCAATGGTTTCAATGTAGCGCTATCAAGAGACAACGCCGTTACAGCGCCGGCAATCGGCCCGCTGCTTGCAGGCGTAGACGTCGCAGTTGGAACGTTGTCAAGGCAACCTGTTGTCGATAGCACTGCCATCGAAAGAAACAGCATTGTTAAAACCACAGAAATATATTTTTTTTTCATCAATATGCTCCAGTTTTAGTTGATTATGGTAAAGGTTAGATCAAGAGTTTTTTCGCTCTCAACATACATATCCACTCTATATTCACCCACAGGCCACGCCCCGAGCGCCCCTCTGGTAAAGGTAAATCCGATATATGTTGTTCCCTCAACAGTTGCCCGACTGGCTGATACAAGCTTATTCACTGTATTAGCCGTACCTTTAACATAGAACAGCTCGGCGCGGACCTCTGTATTGCGCGGAGCATTCTCTATCCTGACCGATGCATTTATCTCAGATGCCTTCGCATCGAATGAGAACGTGGGATTCACAGGCCGCATAGCAGTGTCAAGCGCGAGGCACATCGTCGCTTCGTTCAGCGTTACAGGCCCGCTGCAGCTCATATTACACAGCCCGCTTGTCACGATGAAAACAAGGAGAAATACTCGCCCAAATATCGCCATTAGATTATCCTCATAGTTATGATTCGACCAGTTTATTGCCACAATGTGTACAGAATTGCTCTGTCAATTCAACAGAAGCTCCGCAGTGGGGGCAAAAATGTTGTATTTTAGTACCGCATATTTTACAAAATTTATCCCCGGGAATATAGCGAGCGCCACAGTTGAAGCAGGTAAAAACAGGCTCAGCATTTGTTACGCTCTCGGTCTTCGCTCGCTTTCGCTGTTTCGGTCTTCTCGCTACGATAACCAGAATGATACCGATAATAAAAATAACAATGCTGACAATCGCTAAACTTCTGAGGAAATCATCAATCAGCGGAGGCAGCCAGGATTGGAGCGCCAATGGCAGCGATATCTGTGTCAACTCATAACGAGTGATCCCCACCGCACCGAAATACAATGCCAACTGAACGAATCCGGCACACAGAAAGATGATGCCCAAAACACGCACAGCCGCCCTGACCGGACGCACAAAAATGAAAAGACCCAGTATCAGAAACAGAATTAACCCGATAAGGACCCGATATCCCAAAATGAAATAGCCAACCGTCAGACTGATATTCTCAAGTGTCTGCTTTACATCTTTTCCCCAGGAACCCTGAGTGTATCCCAGCTTGTCAGGAACGTCCTTCGTCGCATTTTTATAAATCTCGTCAAGATATTGTTCTATTGTGGATTGAGAAGCAGTGGCAAGATAGGAAGGAATAATTTGTTCCTGATTTTCAAATATCTTTGTTCGCAGTTTCTCTTTTACTGTAATCAAGGAGATAGTCAACTTCAATTCCTGGCTTCTGCCCGTAAAATAGTCGTAGGCCGAATAAATCAATCCTCTGGCCTGCGTTTTTATCTCGGGTTCCATATCTGCCACAATATCACTGAGGAATTCGCCGGTGAATTCTACCTGCTGGGGTATCTGACTCTTCAAAAGCTGACTAGTAAGTAATGACAGGTCAAGTTTATCAAGCTGGGCTACCACAAAGTCCGGATTGAGCGCCGTTTGATTGGCCATAACCACAATGCCGAACAGGGATAACGACAAAAAAAGCAATGCGATAATGAGTATAAGGGTGAACCGCTTCAAAGATTCCATGAAGTAACTATTCCTGTTATATCAATAACTAACCTTTATCGTCACCGTACTCCGACAGTGAAAAACTTTAATGATATATAATAATACATCAGATCGACACATTTTTTCACAGATGACATGCCCTGTTGATAGGAGTATACCAATTGCGCATTCGACAAAGAAACAAGAGATTCTTAGGCAAGCTCAGAATGACAACGAGCGGTTCGCTTATCTAACGACTACGTATTCCGCAAAGGAACTGGATTCGGGTACAGGTAGCGAATGTATGCCTTAACAAGTGTGGATGTACATGAATTCCAGTTTTATTCCTCAGCTTGATAAACAATGTCTCTACACTGCTATCTTTGAGTGAAATACCCTTCTTTGTCAGCCAGAAACTCTCATTATGACCATTTACATTACTGCGAAGCTTCAAATATTGCTTTAATGCCTTTGCAGTAGTTAAGCCATATCTAACAACTCTTTCTCCTGTCTTGCCATCGACTTTCATTAATTGCTGATCCATTTTGATATCGCCTACTTTGATATTGAGTAGTTCACCGAGCCTTAAGCCACAATCAATAAGTACCAGGATAATGGCTTTGTTTCTGATACCATCAAATGTATTACCCAATATTCCAAGTAGCTGATTTACTTCATTGTTCGACAGTGCCTTTACAACTTTCTTTTCAGCTTTCGGTACTTTGATCTTTGCTAATGGACTGATGCTTACTATCTCTTCATTGATTAGCCAGTTATATAGAGCAGATAATGCCCGGTAATACTTCTGAACAGTAGTGGAATTACATGGCTTCATGGCTCTGGGACAGGTGCTATTGAATCTATGTGGAGTCTCCCTTAGATAGGCAAGGAATTGTCTCAGATGGTCAGTAGTTATCAGTTTAATATCATCAGACCATTGGTAATTGGTAGCGTACCATAGAAAACCTTTGAGTTTGTCAGTGTAACATTCAATAGTGCCATAGGATTTGCCCTCTACCTTACAGGATAGCAGAAAGATATCGATGGCTTGTTTTGTAGTTATATTAGACATTGGACTTATTCTCCTTCTCGTTTGATTTGAGCGAGACGATAGTCTCAAACGAGGAGAAGGTCAATAGAGATGTGGTACAAGCTTAGGCGTAAAATTACTATTAATTTATTTCATATTTTAGGTACAATATTGTGAGGAAAGGAAGAGATGGAAACACAAATGGAAAATAACCAAATCTTTTGTGATAAATACTTTGGGAATCGGGAAAAAGTTGTAAGAATACGCATAGGCAAGCAATTAGATCAGATAGAAAAAACCTTTGATCAACTTAATTCGCCTGTAATGGCCCGCCTAATGAACGCTCAATTAAACGATCCTTTGACCATCAATGAATTATTATCTTTTGAACCCAAAAGAAGGCAAGAGGTATTATCGGCCATTCTTTATGATGATGCCCTATGGCGATTACAGGCAGCGCGAATAATGCTTTGTATTGGTATGCTAAACGTTTGTTATTCTAACCTGAGATCATGCCTTGATGATGTAGTTGGTGCACATATTATCGAAAATCTCGATGAGCAGGCTGTAAGTTTTCTTAAAACAGGAGAAATAAATCCAACTAAAATTGGATCTTTAATCCCTGAAAAATACAATGACTATATTAAAGCAATTAAAGATGCGATGGGAAAATGGGGAGTTCATTGCAGTCTTGATAGTGCTCAATTAGGAATAGCATTTGGCCCAAGCACTTTTGATAAAATGTTATCAAATACAAAAGTCCCGAGAGAAGAAGCCCTCAGTGAAGATTTCGAAATAGCTGCAAAAGTATGTTTAAAAGCAATGAATGATGTCTTCTTAATGTTTATGTTCCTTATAAGTAAGGGGACAAAATAATGGTGGCAGCGACTAGATTTGAA
>DNCV01000080.1 GCA_003484395.1 Dehalococcoidia bacterium | reverse complement strand
CGACAGCATCGTTATTAACCAGCACATCAACTTTCACCAGATCGCCGGTTTTGTAGCCGTTGAACTGGTAGTCCATGCTGGCATAGCCACGGCTAACGCTCTTGAGCTTATCGTAGTAATCAGTAATCACCTCGGCGAGCGGAAAATCGTAAACGAGCAGCACTCTTCTCCCGTCCGGATGCTCCATAGATATCATCTGCCCCCGTTTGGAAAGAGACAACTCCATAACCACACCAACAAACTCCGGCGGTACAATGATGCGTGCCCTGATGATCGGTTCCTCGATGTGATCGATCTCAGCAGGCGGCGGAAACTTCGAAGGATTATCGATCATCAGCTCCTGCCCCTTGAGATTAACCACTTTATACACAACTGACGGCACTGTAGCGATCAGCTCCTGCTCATATTCCCGCTGAAGACGTTCGATCGTTATTTCCATGTGCAGCATACCCAGAAAACCGACGCGGAAACCATGTCCCAGGGCGGCTGAGCTTTCCTTTTCGAACGAAATCGCAGAATCGTTAAGCTGGAGCTTCTGCAATGAATCAAGCAGTTTGCCGTAATCATTAGTACTCAAAGGGTAAATACCGCAGAAAACCATAGATTGCGAATGTCTGAAGCCTGGTATCGCCAGCGTCTGAGGTGAAGCAGCCGAGATGATCGTATCGCCCACGTGAATTTCTCCTGCGTCGCGAACGAGTGCGACGATGTAGCCGACATCTCCCGCCTGCAGCTTCGGTGCAGATATCAACCTCATACAGAAAAAGCCGACCTCTTCGACATCGAACATTTTACCGGTCGACTTGATAATGATCTTGTCTCCGGCAACAATGCTGCCGTCAAAGATGCGGACATGGGGAATAACACCGCGATAGGCATCATAGAAAGAATCGAAGATCAGGCTGCTCAACGGTGCTTTATCATCTCCCTTCGGAGACGGTATCCGCGCCACAATTGCCTCAAGCAATTCGATGACGCCGGTACCGTTTTTTGCGGAGATAAGCAGCGCATCATCCATAGAGAGACCAAGCATCGCCTCAAGCTGCAGCAGACAATCATCGATAAGCGCACCTTGTAAATCGATCTTATTGATCACAGGGATAATCGTAAGGCCGAAATCGATGGCCAGATTCGCATTGGCTATCGTTTGAGCCTCGACTCCCTGCGAAGCATCAATAAGTAGCAGAGCACCCTCGCAAGCCTGCAAGCTGCGTGATACCTCATAATTAAAATCGACATGTCCCGGGGTATCGATCAGGTTGAGAATATATTCTTTTCCGTCTTTTGCTTTATACGGCATCCTTACTGTCTTGGCCTTGATGGTAATGCCGCGCTCCTTCTCCAAATCCATACTGTCGAGAATCTGTTCGCTGCCAGTGGTATGAACGATTCCGGTCAGCTCCAATATCCGGTCGGCAAGTGTCGATTTTCCGTGATCAATGTGAGCGATTATGCAGAAATTGCGTATGTTCTCCATGACGTAAAGAATAGTACCATACTTTTTGATTGCCAAACAACGGGGCACGGTATAAAAGTATTAATATGGCACAATAGCAAACTCGAGGCAGCCAACACAACATGATAAACGGAGCAGCATCTACCTTATGAAGCTAACTTCTTTGATTCAGCCACGCAATACTGGAAACGGAAGAAAATTCCTTTTTATATTGTACTGACCGAAACTGATTTGACACACCAAACATCAACTTGATAGACTGCTGCGGTACTAAAAATTGCCGCCATCGATAAATGCGATGCGATGTATCGTTAGGCCCCGTGGTGTAGCGGTTTAACATGCCACCCTGTCACGGTGGAGATCGTGGGTTCGAATCCCATCGGGGTCGCCAATACCTATGAAATCTTTTAAGAAAATCAACCCGTTTTTCTCCTTCAAACTATCGCACAGGGCAAACAAAGGCAAAAATATTTGTCTTGGCTTGATATAGTAGCGATACTTGGAAAACGTAAAATAGGTAAGTCTTTACAGCATTTTCCAATCTGTGGTAGCATAAAATAGTCATGTAAGAACAGTATTACCCACGTTGAACCAGCGTAAACGTAAAAAAGGGGAGATAGAGATGAATTGGTATTTGGAGGTACTTAAAAAATACGCTGTTTTTAGCGGAAGAGCACGGCGAAAAGAATTCTTGATGTTTGTTTTGTTCAATTTTTTGGTTTATCTCTCTTTTGCGATTATTGTATTTTTAGAATAAGATAAAGTGCTAAAGACAATCATGGTACCAAAAACTCTTATACGTAGACATCATAACAGGGCAGGTTGTCTTTTATGCCGGCAAATTTCAGATTTCGCACTATAGCTTGCGATCTTCCCGGAATACCAACCAGAAGGTCACCGATCATCGGCATGGCTTTGTCCTCTATCGTCCTCTGATCTTCGATCAGCTTGTTGGTACTCACATCATAAACATTCCAATAGGCAACCACCTTCTTCGTATCCAAACCACACCTCCTTGATCACCTTATGTAATCTATTTTATCTGTAAACTGCCCTTTACGTTAGAAATATTCGTGATCTTAACCAATTGTACTCTTTGCAGGACATCATGACCAGCCGACAAGAAATTTTTCCTGCGACCTAATCTTTTTCAACTAACAATTCGTTTTACAAACAGAGGAGTTAATAAGGAGGCAGGAAAACCATGAGAGTGTTAACTGCAAATCAACTGGAATACAAGAAAACCGAGGAAATAATCTGTATCTTCCACAAAATAGGCAAAATCAAAGGGATATGGGATACTATACTTGGTTGTTCTCCCGTTCTATGGCTTATCCTGTTCGCATTACTGACAGTCACAGTTAATGTCATTGACGGATAAATGGAAACAAACGGAGGCGCACTATGAAATATGCTGCAGTTATTCTCAGCTTATTGCTCCCGCTTACAGTAAGCTGTACTGGACTACCTCAAGAATGAGGTGGTCCCCAAAATTCGGACAGGTGGATAAGAGAGAGTTTTGCCCCTAAAATAAATTATAGGAAAAGGAGCAAAACATGAAAGAACACCGCAGGAAGCACAGTCCATCATTCAAGGCAAAAGTAGCGCTGGAGGCACTGAAGGAAGAAGAGACAGTAGCCCAACTGGCCAGCCGATTTGATGTCCACCCAAG
>DNCV01000058.1:10593-13021 GCA_003484395.1 Dehalococcoidia bacterium | reverse complement strand
ATGGAACATGGCGGCGGCGTAGCCAGGTGCGTTTTGCATGCCTGTACCGACAATGCTCACTTTGGCAAGCGTTGCATCGCTGACGCAGTCTTTCGCCTGCAGCGATTTTACAACCGGCCTGATGATGGAGAGCGCCTTGTCTACATCGCCTCTGGTCACCGTAAACGAGAGGTCGATGACGTTATTGACGCTGGCGTTCTGTACGATGGTATCGACGCTGATATTTGCTTTAGCCAGGGGATCGAATATATTTGCGGCGATGCTGGGCTTCTCAGGGATGCCGATGATGGATATCTTGGCGACATCCAAATCGTGAGCGATACCGCGGACTTTATTTCGTATTTCCATTGAGACCCCTCCGTGAATAATAGTACCGGGATTATTGTTGAAGCTGCAGGCAACGAGAATCGGCATATTGTACAATTCGCCTACCTCTACCGCCCTCGGATGCATCACTTTTGCGCCGAGGGTTGCCATCTCAAGCATTTCGTCGTATCGTATCTCCTCGAGCCGTCTGGCCTCAGTCACCATCCTGGGGTCAGCAGTGAACACGCCCTCCACATCGGTGTAGATTTCTGCGATGTCCGCTTTCAGGCTCGCCGCAAGCGCCACCGCCGTGGTATCCGATCCGCCTCTTCCCAGCGTCGTGACATCACGTTCCGATGACATCCCCTGAAAACCGGCAACGATGACGATATTGCCCTGTTCCAGTTCCTTGACGATTCGTTTGGGCTCGATATGAACTATCTTGGCCTGGCTGTAAAAACCATCGGTTTCAATGCCTGCCTGTGCTCCGCTGAGGCTGATTGCCTTCATCCCCATCGCATGCAATGCCATTGTCAGCAGCGTGCTCGAAATGAGCTCGCCGGTGGAAAGGAGGGCGTCGAGCTCGCGCGGCTCGGGGTTGGGATTGACTTTCTTTGACAGATCGATGAGATCATCGGTCGTATCGCCCATTGCGGAAACAACAACGACGATATCCTTGCCGCTGTTCTTGACAGCAGCTACCCGTCGGGCTACGTTTTTAATCTTGTCGGCATCGCCTACGGACGTGCCGCCATATTTTTGCACAATGAGCGACATATGATTAAACCTCCATATTGTATCGTATAGGTAAAACGGCTGTCATCTCACAGTACGCCGCTGATAAAACGCTTCATTAGCGTGTATCCCGGATCGATATAGACGCCGGTCTTTTTCATTTCCGCTTCCGTAAACGAAAGTGCACCCGATGGTTTAAATTCCGGGCCCCATAGTATAAACGGCACCGGTTCATCGGTATGCGTTTGAATCTTGATAGGCGTGGGATGATCGGGCAACGCCATGATCCTCAAATTGCCTGGATACAGACGTCTGAGCTTATCCAAGACCTCATGGTCGATTTTTTCAATAGCTTCAATCTTCTCTTTGATGTCCCCTTTGTGCGCCGCCTCATCTGGCGCTTCGAAGTGAATCGCCACCAGATCATGAGTATCCAGAGCCTTGATAGCGCCTGCCGCCTGTGCCCTGTAATCATTATCCGGGCCGTCGGTAACTCCTGGTACGGACAATACATCTATTGAAAGCATCTTGGCCAGCCCCATGAGCAAATCGACACCGGAGGTCATTGCGGCGTTCACCCCGTATGTTTGGGAGAATGACGGTATCGGCGGAATTTGTCCGCTGCCCCAGAACAGCCAGATCATCGTTGCCGGGATATCGCCGCGGGTTATACGCTGCCGGTTGACAGGATGCTCAGCCAGTATCGGAATCGAGCGTTCCATTAAATCTTTCAGCATGTCGCTGCCCTTCCCCTTCGGCAGGAAATCAGCGATCGGTTTTTCTGGTATATCATGCGGCGGCGTACATATTGCGTTGAGTGCATCTGCACCGCCTTTAATTTTACAGATATGTCGATAGCTGATACCGGGGTAAAAAGTAACGGTATCGCTGCCCATTTTTTCGTTTAATCCTGCGATAAGCGCCTCGGCATCCTTGGTCGATATTCGCCCCGAGCTGAAGCTCCACATCTGCCCGTTGCGCACAGCTACCAGATTGCAGCGGAAGACCACCTCGCCATCATTGATGGGGACTCCCATACTCTTTGCCTCAATACCGCTTCTGCCTTTGTAGTACACTAGGGGATCGTAACCGAGTAGAGACATGCAGGCGGGGGCGCTGCCCGGCTCCATACCCGGAGGAACGTGTCGAACAATGCCGCCGTAACCTTCTTGTGCCATAGCATCGAGATTGGGCTTATGGGCAAGCTCAAGGCTGGTTTTGCCGGCATGTCCGGGCAGCGGCCAGCCTGCAGCACCATCGAGAATTACGATGCAATACTTCATGGAGAGATAGTGTACCTTTCTTGCCACAAAAGGTAAAGCAGCCTTATAATATGTGTCTGCGGGGAGTAGCGCAGTCTGGTAGCGCGCAGCGTTCGGGACGCTGA
>DNCV01000058.1:0-10508 GCA_003484395.1 Dehalococcoidia bacterium | reverse complement strand
GTGACAAAATCGTAAAACATCCACAGATGCAAGATGACGGCATTGACCGCTGCATTGGTTATTAGTAAACTAGATACTGGTTTGGAATTTGATTCTTGGCAATGGACTTTCAGAACCTATTGATCAATGGTGCTTATACTATGTCGAGAGGAAATGACGTTATGAAAAATAGCGTGCATATTCAAGGAAGAGAAACTTACAGACACTCTGAAGTTCCTGTTTGATATTCAAAGCGAAGTGCTAATTTCAGCATAGTGTGAAAATGACTCGTACTTATTTCGCACGTAAAAATGTATTACTATCAGGCAAATTTGAATGATGAATAGTAACTATCCCGAAGTAAGAATGACCGAGTTCACTCCTGGAGAAGCGGCGATAATCATACACATCCGTGCGCTCGTAAATATGCGATGGTTTGCCATTCTTGCAATCATCTTTGCTGCGGTTATGGCGTCAATGGTATTTCGTATAGGCTTTTCACTTATACCCGTCTATATCATTTGCATTTTTCTCGCTATCTATAATGGTGTTTTATGGTACCTGACCAGAGCCCTGAGCAGTGAACAGGCTGGCTCTGTTGTTGCNNTGCAAGAGTGAAGATCTATCTTTACACAAATGTGTTTATTGATTTAATTATGCTGATCGTTTTAATTCATTTTACCGGGGGTATAGAGAACCCGTTTATTTTTTTGCTGACGCTTCATGTCATACTGGCAGGTATTGGGCTCTCTCACAAAACAACGTATTTTATCGCTACAGTAGCATTGCTATTAGTAGGGATTATGGTGGCGTTGGAGTGTACCGGCTTGATCCCGCACATAAATCTTGAGGGTTTTATATCGCCTGATCAATATAAACAAACGAACTATATCATTGCAATTCTGGTAGCACTGGCAGTGCTCCTCTACAGCGGCGCTTATTTGACTACTGCCATATCCGGTGAGTTGAGGAAGAGACAGCGGCAGGTGGTAACATTGACTCAACAGATACTTGCGGAAAAAGAGGCAGAACTTGATGTATCCGCCAGGGAAATAGATAAACTCGAAGAGGAAAAGAAACGATTTCTCAGTTTCCTCGGGATGGCAGCTCATGATTTGAAAGCTCCGCTGGCAGCGATTCAGGGTTTTCTCTGGCTGATTTTAACCGGTTATACAGGGAAAATAACCGATAAACAGAGAGATATGCTGGATAGGAGCAGCCGGAGGATTAATGACCTGGTGAATTTAATCAGTGATCTTCTGGATATTCCGCGTATCGAAGCCGGCCAACTGGTCCAGGAGATGAAAGAGATCTCTTTAGGCGAACTGGTTAAACACTGTGCTGATGATTTCAGCACGGTAGCAAAAGAGAAAGGTTTGGATCTCAATGTAGAGGTACCGGAGAACATACGGAAGATTAAAGGCTCAGATGTCAGGCTTCGCCAGGTGATCACGAACTTACTGAGTAATGCTCTTAATTATACGCTCTGGGGTTCGGTGACTATCAGACTTACTGAAACTGAATCAGAGCAGCGTGTGGAAGTAATGGACACCGGTATCGGGATACCCCCACAGGAGTTGCCGAGACTGTTTAATGATTTCTTTCGCGGCAGCAATGTCAGCGTAAAGGGAACAGGATTGGGTCTGGCTATTTCCAAAAGAATAATCGAGGCGCACGGAGGCAAGATCTGGGTGGAGAGCCCCTGCCCTGAGACCAATAAAGGAAGCAAATTTACCTTTACGATACCCAGCAAAAGTCGATAGGAAGAAATAGAATGAGAAAAACGATTTGCCGTGAGGATACCTATGGCGGTAAAAGTATTGACAATAGATGATGATCCTGATATTCTGATCGCACTGACGTTGATCCTCGAATCTCAGGGTTATGAGGTGATAACTGCTAGGGATGGATTGGAAGGTTTGGGTAGAGTGAAGCTGGATGTTCCCAACCTGATTATTCTTGATCTGATGATGCCAAGAATGGATGGATTTGCAGTGTGCAAAGAGCTGCAGAAGCCGGAGTGGGTGAAGTATCAACACATACCGAAATTAATTTTAACTTCGATAAGAGAGGATGCCAGCCGAAGACGCTATGAGCTGGAGACAGGCGTGACGCTTGAAGCCGATAGTTACATAGAAAAGCCCATTCATCCGGATGTTCTGCTCGAGAATGTCGCCAAGCTGCTTAAAGGTAAGTAACTCTATAAATAACAATGTATAATGTTAATAAACTTTATACAGAAGGAGGTTTACTATGACAAAGAAAGCAAAAATCCTGGTGGTGGACGATGACCATGATTTTGTCGATGTGGTGAAGACGCTCCTGCAGGGGGAATCATACGATGTCGTTGTAGCTTATAACGGCAAAGAAGGCGTTGCCAAGGCGAAAGCAGAGAATCCGGACATGATGTTGTTGGATATCATTATGCCCGAGGAGGATGGCTTTCTCACTGCCGATGAGTTTAGAAAAGATCCTGTACTTTCCAAAATACCGATCATCGCAGTTTCCAGTTTCTCCGGCGGAGACATGGGACAGCCCTTCCCGTTCGAGGTTGACGAGTATATTATGAAATCCACAGTTACAAAAGATTTGGTGGGCAAAGTAAAAACCCATTTGAAAAGGAAGGGACTTTAAAATCGTATCTTGCTATATGCTGTCCGGCATACAGTTATTTGAGAGTTGAAAGAGCGTTTTTACTAACGTAGCGAAAGATGGAGGTATACTATGTGGCAGACGAGCAGCAACGGTGGAGCGCATGTTGAGGAGGCGGTAAAACAACTTCTACCCCCCTGTCAGATCAAATGCCCTATCAATGAGGATATTCAACGGACGAATGTCCTCATCTCCCTGCTCCCCGACGATATGTATACAGCGAAGCAGGGAATTATGCAGATAGGTGACTACCTCTGGGAGAAAAACCCATTTTTCCTTGTTTGCGGATATATCTGCGGGCTGTGCGAACTGGAATGTAACTATAAAACCAAGGGCGGAGCCATCAGAAGAAGATTACTGAAACGGTTTTTATCGGACTATTACACAGATCCTCTGTATAGCAAGGAAGAGCTCGAAATAATCAAGGATAAAGAAAGCGTGGCGATAATGGGCGGCGGTCCGGCAGGTTTGATGTGTGCCTATGTGTTGAGCAAGAAAGGATACAAGCCGACAATATTTGAAGCATCCGATCGCCTCGGCGGCGCATTATGGTTGATCCCGGAATACAGAATGCCTGCACATACATTGCAAGCCACACTCGATAATCTGGTCAGAATCGCCGGAATCGAGGTTAAACTCAATACCCAGATTGGTCAGGGAAAACTGACATTCGACAAGCTGCGCATCAATGGCTATAAAGCTATCTTTGTGGCAAAAGGCACACCGTATTCCAGAACGTTGACCTTTGAAAATGAAGTCGTTGAGGGACAGGATCTTTCCGGAGTGATGTATGGCAATACATTCTTATATGAGGTTAGCCATGGCAATATCGGGCCGAATTATTTCGATAAGCAGCGAGTTGTTGTTATCGGCGGCGGCAACGTAGCATTCGATGTTGCCCGAACGGCTCGCCGTCTCGGCGGCGAGGTGACGGTGGTTGCCCTGGAGTCTGAGGACAAGACGTCTCGGGACGGCATCCCTGCTGACGAGGAGGAGATCACGGGCGCATGGGAGGAGGGAATAAAGATAGTTCATTCTCGCGGCGTGCGCAAGATCGTTGGCGAAGGCGGCAGATTCAAAGGAATCGATTGCCCTAAATGTACGAGTGTATTTGATGATAAAGGTTTCAATCCCAAGTTCAATTGTTCCGATTGCATAGAGCTAAACGGGGATATACTTATTGTTGCTGTTGGACAGATGCCTGATCGTATCTTCTTACAGAGGGAAGGGCTTCTTGATGAGCGGGGCAGGTTATCGGTGGATCCGTTTACACTGCAGAGTAACAAAAAGGAGAATGTATTTATCGGCGGCGATGTCCGCAAGATCGGCTTTATGATCGAGGCGGTGAAGGAAGGTATGGAAGCCGCCGAGTCCATCCATCGCTCTCTCAGGGGATTGAATATGAGGGAGGGGCGGAAACGGGATTATGAAAAATTCGATATCCCGCTGCGGAGCTCGTACAAAACGCCGGCCGAGGTCATTTGGATACCTCCCGAGAAACGTCTGCATTTTCGTTTATTTGAACGAGGCCTTACGTTGCCGGAGGCAATCGAGGAGGCTAAACGGTGTGTCACCTGCGGCCCCTGCGTTTCCTGCAAAGCCTGCATCTCCATCGGTTTCGAAAAATCGCTGTATGCTGTGGAAGTCGATGAGGATAAATGCAGCGGCTGCGGCATATGCGTCTATGTCTGCAACTACGATGCGGCTCGTCTGAAGGAAAAAGACGGAAAGATTATCTCGGCGACAGACATGTTCAGGTGTAAATCGTGCGGCATGTGCGTTGCCGCCTGTCCCTCGGGAGCGAGAAAGATGGTCGATGATAGCACGTATGAAAGAATAGCTGCTGTTTACGAGTCTCTTGCGTAAGCGGATTGGGGAGAAATGATGAGCGACTTTGAACCAAAACTGGTATGTTTTTCCTGCCGATTTGGGTGGGGGTATCTGGCTGATCAGCATGCGCTTTCGGCACAGATAAAAAACTGGATACCCATTATCTGCAGCGGCAAAGTGGATGCCATTCAGGTACTTGATGCTTTCAAGCACGGAGCCGATGGAGTGCTTATACTGGGGTGCCCTGCGGGCGAATGTCATTATCAGGATGGAAACGAGGAATCGAAAAAAAGAGTCCTGCTGCTGCAAAAGCTGCTTGATGCCTGCGGTATCGAGCCAGCCAGAGTGAGAATGGAGATGTCACTTGATCCCGAAGGCAAAAAAATTCCAGGGCTGGTGAAAAACATGACCGAGACCATTAGAAAACTGGGTCCGGTGAAGATGTCTTGAAGTATAAAACCGAAGAGGAGAAACGGAAATGGTAGCGAAACCGAAAGTTGCTATAGCCTGGCTAGGCAGTTGCGGAGGCTGTGATGAGGCGGTTGTGGATTTGAATGAAGCCTTACTGGATGTAACCAATGCGGTCGATGTGATTTTCTGGCCGGTGGCGCTGGATTTCAAGTATCACCATCTTGAGAAAATGACTGATGGCGATATTGTACTGAGCATCATCAACGGACATGTCAGGAACTCGGAGCAGGAGGAAGTGGCAAAATTGCTCAGAAAGAAATCGAAGCTGGTGCTTTCCTTTGGCTCTTGCGCCTGTTTCGGCGGCACACCGGGTATGGCAAATTTCAGAACGAAAGAGGACATTTTCAACTGGGTTTACCGCGATGCTCCGACGGTGGTAAATCCGCAGGGGAACTATCCTCAGGTCAAAACGAAAGTCGACGGCAAGGAATTGACTTTGCCTGCTTTTTACGAGCAGGTTTACGCGTTAAACCAGATCATTGATGTTGATTATTATCTTCCGGGGTGTCCCCCGCCGCCTGATCTCATTGCGAATGCAGTAAATGCCGTTCTTCAGGGCAAGCTGCCGCCGAAAGGTTCGACGCTGGCGCCGCATAAGGCGTTATGCGATAGCTGCAAACGCAATAAAACCAAACCCCAGAAGATTGCCATAAAGGAATTGAAGCGAATCCATGAGATTGAAGCCAGCCCTGATATCTGTTTTCTGGCACAGGGCGTGTTGTGCCTGGGCCTGGCGACGCGGGACGGTTGCGGTGCTGTCTGCATTGAGACCAATATCCCGTGCCGGGGCTGTTTTGGCCCGGTGGAAGGAGTTAAGGATGCCGGGGCAAAGACCATAGCGGCGCTGGCGTCCATGCTCGATGTCCATAGCGATGATGAGATGGAGAAGGCTGTGAATAGCATTGACGACCTTGCAGGATACCTATACAGGTTTTCCTTACCCGTTTCAACCCTGAAAAAACGACGCGTATAAGATATTTGAGGAGAAATAGCTATGGTAAATGTGACGGTAAATCCCATAACAAGGCTCGAAGGACACGGCAAGATTGAGATTTTCCTGGATAAAAAAGGAAATGTTGAGGATGCATACTGGCAGGTGGTCGAGCTCAGAGGATTTGAACGCTTCTGCATCGGCAGGCCGGTTGAAGAGATGCCGCGCATCGTGCCGAATATCTGCGGAGTATGCCCAACTCCGCACAATATGGCGGCAACCAAGGCTGTCGATGATGTGTACAGCGTTGAGCCGACGCCGGCGGCAAAACTTGTGAGGCAACTGCACTTCAACGCTTTCATGGTGGAAGACCACTATATTCACTTCTTCTTTCTGGCGGCGCCGGACTTCGTCATGGGGCCGGGAGCCGATCCGGCGGCGCGAAATATCCTTGGACTCATCGGGAAAGTCGGCCTGGATATAGGCAAACAGGTGATAGATATCAGAAAAAGATGCAGGGACATTATACGTCTTATCGGCAGCAAAGCTCCGCATCCGGAGGGAGGCCTGCCGGGTGGCGTTCCCAGAGGAGTCACCGAGGAAGAGCGGAAATGGATAATGCAAACTGCCGATGACACTGTTGAATTTGCGCAATTTGCCTTGAAGCTGTTTAAAGATGTTGTGGTAAATAACAAAACGTATTTGAAGCTGGTACTCGATGACGCCTATAAGCTGAATACCTACTACATGTCGCTGGTCGATGAGAACAAGAAGTTGAATTTCTACGAGGGTAAACTGCGGATTGTCGATCCGAAAGGAAAGGAATTTGCCCTGTTCGATCCCCGTGACTACATAGATCACATCGGTGAGTGGGTTGAGCCCTGGACGTATATTCGGTTGACCCATCTGAAAAAGGTCGGCTGGAACGGATTGAATGATGCGCCGGGGACAGCGGTGTACCGGGTGGGTCCGCTGGCACGGTTGAATGTAGCTGACGGCATGGCAACGCCGCTGGCGCAGGCTGCCTACGAGGAGATGTTTAATACTCTCGGCGGCAAGCCGAGCCATCATACGCTGGCATACCATTGGGCCAGACTTATCGAAGCGCTTCAGGCTGCAGAGGACATGCAGAGGATATCGCGGGATCCGCTGTTGACCAGCAAAGACATACGGAACATGAATCTCAAGTTAAAAAAGGAGGGTGTGGGTTGTGTTGAAGCTGCTCGCGGCACGCTGATTCACCATTATGAAACCGATGATAGAGGTATAGTAACCAGAGCAAATCTGATAGTAGCTACTCAACATAACGCGGCTCCGATCTGCCTCTCGGTGAAGAAGGCTGCCATGGCTTTTATCAAAGGGCCTGATGTTAAAGAGGAGTTCCTGAATATGGCGGAGATGGCATTCAGGGCGTATGATCCCTGCCTCGCCTGTGCTACTCATGCGATCTCTCAGGAGAGGATGCCCCTGCAGATAAACATACGGGATGCTGATCGTACCATACTACGGACGATTAGCTGCTAGATTAACGGCTGTGGTAGCAAAACGATTTATCCTTTTGCCACCACAGTTACTTTTATAACGTTATCTTTTCCCGGTTTCGCCCCATGTGTTTGATCCTGCTTGAGGTCCGTCGGTCAATAGCTCTGTGCTGAGCCTCTGCCTTGTCTGTGCCAGTCTGGCGCTGATCTCAGAGCCGAGATTTCTTATTACGGCGTATCCCATCGAAGGCTCTTTATCCAGAATGGTCATCAATTCGTATCCTTTGATGCGAAGCTCTTCGCCGGATTCTACACATTCGGCAGATGCCGTGTAGGTGTATGGCGCTACCAGCGCGGACCAACCGAACAACTCTCCCGGCTGGGCTCTGTGAACAGCGACATTTTTATTCCAGGGTGATCGTACCCAGATAACGATGTCAACCATTCCTTTGAGGCAAAAGTGAACATCGGTTGCTCTGGTCCCCTCTGCAAAAAGTTTATCGCCTTCATGCATCGGATATACATTGCAAAGCCCAACCAGCTTTGAGAGGCTGCCGTCATCAATTCCCTGGAAAAGACTGAACCCTTTGAGTTCCTCCGGTTTGATCATCATCTACCTCCCCTGTTTCATGCTGTTTACCAATAATGAAAAATATAATAACACATTGTTTCAGTAAATCAATATTCTATGCCAGGAAGAACTCTCCGATTATCTGTGAAGCCATCAACGCGTAGCTAACGCATTTATTTGCTAACGTAATTATTTGAGATGAAAGTCCTTACCTATTATTTTGTGGCTTGGTAGTTGTTTCCTGATTTAACACAGAGTATCTTAAAGCGAAGTCTTAAGGGAGCGTAAGGCAGCGGTTTATTAAACCGCTGCCTTACGTTTGTGTTTAAAAACTCAGACTTTACAGATTCTAATGCTACAGATTACCTGCTTGGTACCGTTTCTCGTCTTCTCATCGCCGGACGTCTGAAGGGAGGGCGAAACGGACGGGGCGAAGGAGAAGGTGGGGAAGCGTGGAATCGAACACGTTCGCCTTCCGGGGCTTCCGCTTTATAGTTAAAACCCTCTACTGTCCTCCGCTCGATCTTTGCGTGGAGAACACGCTCGAGATCACGTACCATGTCTGCATCTTTGCCTGTTACCAGCGTTAATGCATCACCCGTTTTCTCAACTCGTCCCGTGCGACCGATGCGGTGAGTATAGGCATCGGTATTTTCGGGCATATCGTAGTTAATTACGTGTGAAATGCTCGAGATATCGATTCCCCGTGCCGCAATATCCGTGGCTACCAGTATCTTATAAGTTCCTCGGCGGAAGCCATCGAGTGCTGCCTGACGTCTTGACTGAGACAGGTTGCCCTGCAGCGATGCCGTCTTAAAGCCTGCTCGTGATAGATGCTGCGCAACCCGCTCTGTGGCATGTTTTGTGCGGGTAAAGATCAGCACCGAATCCGTTTCGATGTGTTTCAACAATTCTATCGTCAGCGCAGTCTTGAGATGCTGTTTCACGGGATATAACGCATGCGATACCGTCGCTGCCGGCGCTTCGTGGCCGATTTGCACTGTGACCGGATCCCTCAGTATATCCTGTACCAATCGGCGAATATCCGGCGGCATGGTCGCTGAAAACAGCAACGTTTGCCGCTCATGCAGCAGGCATTTCAAAATGCTCTTGATATCGGGCAGAAAGCCCATATCGAACATTCTATCCGCTTCATCGATGACCAGAACTTCCACATGCGATAGATCGATTGAGCTCCTCCAGAGATGATCGAGCAGACGCCCCGGACAGGCAACCGCTATATTGATTCCTCTCCGCAGTGCCCGTATTTGCTGATCCATGCTCGTACCGCCGTAAATGGCGAGGCTCCGAATGCCGGTTTTCTTGCCCAGATCGTTGATAACCGAGCATGTTTGTTCGGCCAGCTCACGGGTCGGCGAGATTATAACCGCACGTATGTGGTCCTTCGGGCCGCTCACCGGTTTGCTTATCAGACGATGTAAGATCGGCAGGACGAAGGCGGCGGTTTTGCCGGTTCCCGTCTGTGCCAGACCGATCAGATCGCGTCCTTCCATAATCGGTGGGATCGCCTGAGCCTGAATTGGTGTTGGTGTTGTGTATCCAAGCGCCCGTACACCGGACATGACGCCTGGATGAAGATTGAAATTTTCAAAATTCACTGTGTAACCTTACTCCTAAAAAATATTGTAGTTAGAGTTCGGTCACCCAATGCTTGAAGAAAACTCAGAGAGGATTCGAAGAAGATTGTATAACCTGAACTAGAACTTATGTTAAGTATTGTACACCAACCGGAACATGAAAGCAAAATTATCACTTCGGTTAGTCCAATAATTGCGGTTTTATCAACTGAGATGTGCCGTTACGGCGGCAATGCCGATGTGGTATTATGTATTCGGTGTTTTCGCTTCTGACGAAAACCTCCGCTATCTGAAGGGGGTATAGTTATGGAAATTCTGAACCCCGGCTACGAGATAATCGATAGTCTGAATTATGATGCAATTCTGAAGAAAATCGAGCAATGCGGCCGCGTTTCTTATAAATCCGAGGACAGAATAACACCCGATTCCGCTGAAAAGTTCGTGAGGAATATCCTCAAATCGGGCCATGAGAGCGTCATAGAACATCATTCGATAACGATAAAATTCATCTGCGATAGAGGTGTCAGCCATGAGCTGGTTAGACACAGGATAGCCTCATTTACCCAGGAGAGCACGCGGTACGTAAACTATACAAAGAAGAGATTCGCCGTCATTAAGCCTCCCGCCTCATCTTTCAAAGATGAAAACGATTACGAGTATTGGAAAGCAACCAATTTGCAATGCGAAAAGACCTACTTTTCCATGATCGATTCGGGACACACGCCGGAGCAGGCCAGAATGTTCCTGCCGACTTGCCTGAAGACTGAGCTTGTGGTCACGGCCAATTTGAGAGAGTGGAGACATATACTGCAATTGAGAACAGCCAGGGATGCTCATCCCCAGATGAGGGAGATAATGATTCCGCTGCTGGCTGAACTTACACAACGGCTTCCCGTTTTTTTTGAAGATATCGTGACCCAGTGAAATAGTAACTTTGTAGGGATAATCATATGATTTTGTTTGTCAACCAATCGCTTAATTCTCCGTAAATATCC
>DNCV01000002.1 GCA_003484395.1 Dehalococcoidia bacterium | reverse complement strand
TGAACAACTGGGCGAAGTGCGATACGTTGTGCAATCACACCATCGGATCATTTATCGATCGATATCCGCAGTACATCGCTCAACTGAAGAAATGGGCAAAATCGAGCAACCGCTGGCTCAGGCGCGCCTCGGCAGTTACATTGATCATCCCGGCCAGACAGGGGAAGTTCCTGAAAAATGTTTTTGAGATAGCGGATATTCTTCTCCTGGACGAAGACGATCTNNTTCGACTATGTGATGCGAAATAAAAAGGTCATGCCGAGAACCGCTCTCAGATACGCCATCGAAAAGATGCCAAAGGAATTAAAGCTGCAGGCGATGAGCAAAAGCTAGTCTGCACGCGGCAGTGCGTGAAGAAATACTCTCGCTATGTTTACCTTCCACCGTGTCTGCGTCATTTCATGCTCACGGCCTCATCGATCTGCGCAGATAGAGAATATGACAACATTGCTCCAGAATGACAATATAATCTAATGCCTCATCGAGGGATTTGCCGATGGCAAAGCTGCCGTGACTTCGAACAACGATGATGGGTGCATCGGAGAGCGCATCTGCTATCTCGCCGGCATAGCTGCCCGGCTTCGCTGTAGCCGATTCTTCGCCGATAACTGGAACCTTACATAGCTTCAATTGCCCCTCCATGTCACAGGGAATAATCCATCTTTCGGCAAAAGAAAGCGCTATGGTATGTGCGGGATGTGCGTGTACGATCGCCTCAGCGCCGGTTTTCTTATAAATGGCACGATGTACCCCCAGCTCGCTCGATGCCAGCATGGTGAATTGATCGTCCTTGAAAATCCCTGTATAGACAAGGTCAGCAATGGTAAGGTTGCCCAGGATGCTGCCGCGGCGGGTAATGCACAGCTCCTGTCCTTTTCGCATGCTCAGATTGCCGCTTTGCGTATAGACAAGACCCTGATCCGCCAGACTGTGACCGATTTGTTGAAATTGAGCCAGCTCCATATCCGGTTTTTTGCCCCTCTGTGGCAACGTACAACAAATAAAAGCTATGTGCAGACTGCCCTTTTTATGAGTCTCCACATATAGCTGCTGCCTATCTTTTAGCGCCGCCGTTACCTATTTAGCCTTTTCCCTCGTCTTCTTTTCCTTTACAGCAACCTCGGCAGGCGCTGCATTCTTCAGCTTCTTCACCAGTCGCGATTTTCGTCTGGCAACAGCGTTCGGATGCATGACCTTCTTTTTTGCGGATTTATCCAGTTTACTGAACGCTTCTGCGATCTGCTTTTTGGCAGCTTCCGCGTCGTTTGCGGCAATTGCCTCCTCAGCCCTTGCAACCGCTGATTTGGTAGCTGTCTTCATTGCGCGATTGCTCTCCGCCCGCCGCAGCGATCCTCGTGCCTGCTTTAAAGCTGATTTTGTCCTTTTCAATGGTCCCTCCTTTGATTATGAGCCGAACGCTGCTTTTGTCTGATTTGACCTCACGGCGCTGATAACGCCGCGCAAGCCATGTATCTTGGTCAACAGCTCGGCTAACTCTGCCATGTTCTTTATTTCCAATGTTATAAAAATCGATGTCGTATCTTCACGCTCCACGGTATTGATGCTGGAGATATTCACTTTCTCCTCCGCAATCAGTGTACTGATATCCCGCAGCACCCCCACTCTATTCCACGCTTCGATCCGCACTCTGACAGGATAAACATCCTCAATCGGCCCCCACGATGCCTCAATCAGGCGCTCCTTTTCCTGTTCATTGATGATATTAACGCAATCTTTGCGATGGATTGATATCCCGTGACTCCGCGTAATATACCCGATGATATCATCACCAGGCACGGGATGGCAACAATTAGCCATATGAGTCAGCAAATCTCCCACGCCCTGTATCTGCACTCCCGAAGATACTACCTTTTTACCTGCTTGCGCAGATGGTTTAACGGAAACCGGTATTTCCTCCTCCGGCTCTTCTGCTGAGAGCATGATAGCGAGTTGATGGGCAGTTACCCCGCCGGTGCCGAGCGCTATATAGAAATCATCGACAGTAGCATAGTTAAGGCTGTGCGCCAGAGATTCCACATTCGATGCAGCGCCTCCAAGACGTTTAATCTCTTTTTCAAAGAGTGTTTTGCCCCGTTCGATATTTTGTGTGCGTCCCTGCTTATTGAACCATTGCCGTATCTTTTGCTGGGCATGAGATGTCCTCACATAACCGAGCGAGGAATTCAGCCAGTCCAGGCTCGGCGCCTTCTCCGCCTTTGTTGTCATGATCTCGATGATATCGCCGTTCTTCAACTCATGATTTAGCGGCACCAATTTGCCATTGACCTTGGCGCCAATGCAGCGGTGCCCCATCTCAGTATGGATTCGATATGCGAAATCGAGCGGTGTTGCTCCTTTCGGCAGCGCCTTGATCTCCCCCTTCGGCGTGAACACGAACACCTGATCGATAAAGAAATCGGTCTTCAACGATGCCATGAACTCTTCGCTGCCAAGCTCGCTCTGCCAATCGGAAAACTGGCGCAGCCATGCCAGCTTCTCATCGAAATTCTGATCCTGCTTTACCCCCTCTTTATATCGCCAGTGCGCAGCAACGCCGTAATCGGCAATGCGCTGCATCTCATACGTTCTGATTTGTATTTCCAGCGGCGTTGCTCCCATGCTCAATACGGTTGTGTGGAGCGATTGATACCCGTTATACTTCGGGTTTGCAATGTAATCATTAAACTCTTCGGGCAGCGGATGCCACAGGTTGTGAATAATGCCCAGCGCTTTATAGCAATCCGGCACGCTATCCACCAGGGCTCGAATGGCGAACAGATCGTGGATATCATCGAAGTCCTTACCCTGTGCAGCGTACTTATTAATCTTATTATAGATACTGAAAATATGCTTTGGCCTGCCGAAGACCTCAGCTTTAATGCCATCCTTTGCCAGCTCCTCCTTCACTTTATCCACAGCCTCATTAATGAAACCTTCCCGCTCATTGCGTTTGGTGGAAACAAGCCCGGCAATTTTATGGTACTGCTGGGGATCAAGATACCGGAAAGAGAGGTCTTCAAGCTGCCACTTCACCTGCCACATGCCGAGGCGGTGAGCCAGCGGCGCATAGATATCGAGCGTCTCACGAGCAATTGCGAACTGTCTCTCCGCCGGCAGCGCTCCGAGCGTATGCATATTGTGTAATCGGTCTGCCAGCTTAATAAAAACCACACGCAAATCCTCAGCCATTGCGATCAGCATTTTCCTCAGATTCTCTGCCTCTGCCTGCAGGATAACCCCATCGTCAATCTTTTGACCGCGCCATGAGAGCCTGTTCAATTTGGTAACGCCGTCAACGAGCTTGGCGACCTCTGTCCCGAACTTCTCCTCGATCTTTTCGATCGGAATATTACAATCCTCGGTGACATCGTGAAGAAGCGCTGCAGCCAGCGACTGGGCATCGAGCTGCAGATCAGCAAGGGTCATCGCAGTTGCGTATGGATGTTCAAAGTACGGTTCGCCGGACTCGCGCTGTTGTCCCTGGTGGGCATGCATTGCATAGGTATACGCCGATTCGATAAGCAACAGCTTATCCTTCGGTAAATATTTCCCGGCCTTTTCCAACAGCAGCTTTGCATCCATAATCTATACAGGTGAATGATAATGGAAACACTGAAACCCAGCAACTTGTACGTTTATATATAAATATAAATAGGGACGCATAAATTCCCCAGAACAAATTTCGATCGAGGATGGAGGTGCCATGGATACATTAGAAAAGCTCGCTATGAAATATCAGGCATACGAGGAAACGGATCACAGCGAATTCCGACGTAAAGCGCGCATACTACAATCGATGTGGCGTGAAGAACAGGGATATTCTATTGGTGAACACAAGGGAAATGACGGAATACGTCAACTCGGCTCTCGCCTGAAAATGCCAGAGGCTGAGAACGAACTCCTAAATTATCTTTCTCCAACCATTCGCCAGGTCGTTCGAGAAGAGGTTATTGATCTGAAATTCTGCAAAAGAGAGACGGCTTCGATGACGGCCTCTACGTTTTCCTTTACCCAAAAGATAACACCCATTGCAAGGATGCGGTTAAACGATACCGCGAATGTTTGACAAACACAACCACGTTTGCAGACTGGACGCTTGAGGATTTCACGGCGATCATCAAAAAGCATACACGGGCAACCTGGATAGACGCTTTTATTGACCGCTATTTGAATTTTCAGAAGATTGATAAATCAGGGGTGTAGCGATTACTCGGACACACTCCTGGCAAGAGTCGTTGGACTGGATGATTCAATCGGTGATGTTCAACACAGAGAAGCGCAAAGACAAATTTGTGCCGGTGCAGTTCGTGACAGGAAGTCAAAATATCTTCCCGCTGCTAATGAGAAACGACGTATCTCCAAAAGGAAGTAACAAGCTGTTGAACTACGGCTTAGCCTGATGTAAGATAAGAAAGATTACATGTGAGCTATTTTGGTGAATTAGACGTGGAGGTTGCAAAATAGACCGTCCTGAACTTGAACAATCTGTTTTGGAGCTCCTCAGAAATCTGTGCGGGTTGGAACCGCTTAAACAGTTATTCTGGTCCGAGCTGAATTATGATCGCATAAATCAGCCTCTTTCCCAAAGATGCTGGAATCAGACTGCTGCAAATGCTCTTTTTGAAGATCCCGTTCTCTTTGCTGGTGGCGGTCAGAACAATGACTTCCACATCATCTACTGCCGGTTGCCGGATCATCGCTTGCTTTCCGGACAGGAACGCCCCGTTGTTCACCAGCTTCTTAAGGAACATACTTTCGGCTTATTCATTTTTTCAAATAAGGAACAGGATCACTGGCACTTCATCAACGTTAAATATGATAATAAAACGGATAAGCGTCGTCTCTTTCGCCGCATCAGCGTAAGTCCTGAAGAGCGTCTTCGTACAGCATCCGAGCGCATTGCAATGCTCGATTTGCAATCCATGCAGTCTGACCTGTTTGGTTTACAGCCGATGACTATTCAGTCAAAGCACGATGAAGCTTTCGATGTTGAGGCTGTCACCAAACAATTCTTTGAGGAATATAAGGCTGTATTCAGGATTCTTGAAGATGACTTGAAGAAACAGTCGGACGATCAGACGTGGGCGCATGATTATTCGCTTCAATTTCTCAACCGCTGCATGTTTATCTACTTTATCCAGCGAAAAGGCTGGCTGGGGAACGATTGCGATTTCCTGTATAATTTCTGGAAGAGCTATCAGCGTTCACGTCAGGGGCAGAATTCATTTGTTGATAACTGGCTGAATGTCCTTTTCTTCGAAGCTTTCAACAATAAATTTCACGGCGGCCATACATATTTACCTGAAGAAATCAAAGAGGCTTTATCTCTGGCGCCGTATTTAAACGGCGGTCTTTTTACTAAAAATAATTTTGATAGAGATCATAAGGCAATTATTTCTGATCGGCGTTTTGAGCAGGTATTGACCTTCCTTGAACGCTTCAATTTCACCATAGCTGAGGATAGTCCTCTTGATAAAGAAGTGGCTGTCGATCCTGAGATGATTGGAAAGGTTTACGAAAGTCTGGTCAATGTATCCGAAGAGATTGACAAGCGTGGCGATGCTGGTATTTTTTACACGCCCAGGACTGAGATTGATCTCATGTGCCGCCTATCACTGGTAGATAATCTGGCAAATCACCTCGGGGAAAATAACAAGGAATTGCTTTATCAGTTGGTCTTTGCTCTTGAGCCTGATGAGAAGATTGAAGCTGACCGGGCAGTTGCAAAAGCCGGCATGTGGGTTATGCTGAATGAGCGCTTGAATGAGATTGCTGTGCTTGATCCTGCATGCGGCTCTGCTTCATTTCTTGTCGGCATGCTCACTATTCTGGATGATCTGCAGGAGCGGGCAAACCGACAGCTCAATATTACTGAATCATCATATGAGCGGAAGAAGCGGATTATCGGGCAATCGCTCTATGGTGTGGATATTATGGAATGGGCATGTCATGTTGCCGAGCTGCGCCTCTGGCTGGCTCTGATTATCGACGCTGAATTTACTCGTGAAGAACTCCATATTCGGCATGAGCCTTTGCTGCCGCATTTCTCATTCAATATTCGCTGCGGCGATAGTTTAGTGCAGGAAGTCGGCGGCATAAATCTGGGGCATATTGCATCCTCTCATGAGATAACGCCGTCATTAAAAGCGCGAATTACGGGGCTGAAGAATGAAAAATTGAAGTTCTACAACAACGATAGAACGTGTAAATTTCCTTCAGTGGAAACTCTGAAAAGCGAGGAAAAGCGCCTGTTCTCGGATATTTTGGACGCAAGGATTCACGGTATTCAGGAGCGAATTAAATCTCTGCAACGGAAGCTGGAAGGTCCGCAGACATATCAGATAGGTCTGGATGGCAAGGGGTCGGCAAAGCCTCATCAGATAGACTTCGAGGCAGCTAAATACCGGCAGGAGATTGAATCTCTCACTACGGAATTAGTACAGGTCGAAGCGTCGCAAAAAGTAATTGCTGCTTCAAAAGAGGTGCCACTCGTCTGGGATATCGCTTTTGTTGAAATCTTCGAGAGTGAGAAGGACGGCTTTGATATTGTCGTCGGCAATCCTCCCTATGTCCGGCAGGAGGCGATTTCTGATCCCAGGCTACCCCGAGACGAAGTGACGACGGAGAATAAAAAGGTTTATAAAGAAAAGCTGGCGCGTTCTGTCTATCAGGCTTTCCCACATTTTTTCGGTTACAACCAATTGAGAAAAACCGCAGCTAAAAAGATAGATGCCAAGAGCGACCTCTATATCTATTTCTACCTGCATGGCCTTTCACTGTTAAATAAAGAGGGCTCTTTCTGTTTTATCACTTCCAATTCATGGCTGGATGTCGGCTACGGTGCTGAGTTGCAGGAGTTCCTGCTAAAACACAACCACGTCAAACTGGTTCTGGATAATCAGGTAAAACGTACTTTTGCTAATGCAGATGTCAATTCAGTTATTGTGCTGTTTTCCGCGACGAATGACCGCAGGGAATGGGCATTGGAGAAGATAACCCGGTTTGTCATGTTCCGCGTGCCGTTTGAACATATTGTCAGTGCCGTCATATTTGACGAAATTGAAGAGGCAGCAGAGCGTAAAGCAGCAGCGGAATATCGTGTCTTTCCAATTCAACAGGCGAAGTTGCTTGAAGACGGCTGTGAAATATCTGAAGAAGAGGAGAACGGTAAGGCTATTCGTGGTGAGAAAACACAAACGGCGGGACCGCTGATTAAAATTGCACGTTATATCGGTAACAAGTGGGGTGGCAAATATTTGAGGGCTCCTGATATTTACTGGACGATTCTGGAAAAAGGCAGGAAAAAAGCCTTTCAAACAATTGGCACTGCTTCTTGGCTCGATTTGGGTAGAGGGCGTCGTACTGGTGCGGATAAATTCTTTTATCTTGATGAAAAGATCATATCTGAATTTAGAGTGGAAAAAGAATTTTTATTGCCTCTTATTAAATCACCGACGCAGTTCTCCAATATCGGCCCCGCCACCTCCAACTTGTCTCCAAAATACTTTGTATTTATTTGCGATAAGAAGCGTACATCTCTGCGCGGCACGAATGCTTTGGAGTTTATAAAATGGGGAGAAACCAAAAGTTTCAATGAAAGTAATCTAGCAAAAGTAGACGGTCTGTGGTGGAACTTGGGACTGCAAGATACTTATGACATCATTCTTCCAATAGCTTTTAGTGATCGTTTTTTTGCTGTTCATAATGATGCAAAATGCGAGGTGCACCAAAGGTTTGCAACGATCCGCGTTAATGAGAAACGAAAAAAACATATTATCTCACTTGTGTCCTTTCTCAATTCAACAATAACAGCATTAGAAGCTGAAATCTTAGGTAGACGCAATCTCGGTTTGGGTGCCTTGGATTTTCCGCCGGATGATTGGAAATATGTGATAGTACCAAATCCTGATCAATTGGGTATAAATGCGAGCTATACTTTGGAATCTGTTTGGAATGCGATAAAAAAAAGAGCTCCAAAAGCTGTTAGTTATGAAATCCAAAGTGATGACAAAAAACAATTAGACAGCATAGTTGCAGATTTCCTAAATCTTACAAAGGGTGAGGTTGATGCTGTTTGTGAGGCGGTGATCAATCTGGTAGAAGCACGCCTGAAGAAAGCAAACAGCGTTTAGAGTTTTCTCTGCAATTTAATGTAAAACATAAGGAAATAAGGGGGGAATATATGTTTTTCATGTATGCAGATGAGAGCGGAGACTGCGGTTTAATTAATACACCGACGAAATATTTTGTACTGACCGGGATGGTAATCCATGAGCTACGCTGGCGAGATTGTCTTGATAAAATAACAGATTTTCGGCGCTATATAAGGCAAAAACATGGATTAAAATTACGAGAAGAATTTCATGCAGCAATGTTTATCTCACATCCAGAACGGGATATCATGAGGATAAAGCGTCACGATAGATTGTCCATGGTACGTGAATATACAAACTTTCTGGCGACAATAAGCGACCTAAATATCATAAACATTGTAGTTGATAAATCCACGAAGACTCAGGGGTATGATGTATTTACTAATGCATGGAGAACTCTTATTCAAAGGTTTGAAAATACAATTGCCAATCACAATTTCCCTGGACCGCAGAATGCCGATGACCGCGGGTTTTTGTTATGTGATCATACTGATGATAAAAAACTGCAGATCCTTATGAGGAAGATGCATGTCCATAACCCCATACCAAACCAGAAACAAATAGGCAATGGCTATCGTAACTTACCTCTGAGATATGTTGTTGAAGATACTTCCTTCAGAGATTCTGGACATTCATACTTCATTCAGACGGTAGACCTGGCAGCATTTCTTTTGTATCAGCATATCAATCCCAACAAGTATATTAGAAGCAAACATGGACAAACTTACTTCCAAAGAATTCAGCCTGTTCTCTGTACTGTTGCTTCTCCAAGGGATCCCTATGGAATAGTCTGGTTATGACAATAATAAAAGAGGGCTTTCGCCCCCGGATGAATCCTACTACCTGGTCAGGCCAGGGTTGAGATTCAATTTAATATTATGATAATAATAGCTAATTGTCAATAGAACGGTGTAAATGTGTTAATGTTCTATGATTTTGTC
>DNCV01000038.1 GCA_003484395.1 Dehalococcoidia bacterium | reverse complement strand
AGAAGCGGTAAAATTATGAGAAGAATTCTTACAAAGATAGCCTCAGGTGATGTAAAAGATCTTGGTGATACCAGCACGCTTGCCGATCCGGCAGTCGTTGATACTCTGGTAAAAGAACGACAGACGTAATTTATCTTTGTAAAACAAAAGAGAAGGGACTGCAATTGCAGTCCCTTCTCTTTTTTCGATATTTTGCTAACGAATCGATTGTACCTTCGGTTTGGGTATCTCAAGAAACTCAACCAGTGCTGCGCCCGGAGGAACGATCGGGAATACGTTCTCCTCTGGCTCGACAACGAAGTCTATCAGGAAAGGTCCTTCGTAATCCATCGCCTGCTGAATCGCAGGAATAACATCTATTTTCTTTTCAGCACGAACGGCAGGTATGCCGTATGCCTCGGCTATCTTCACAAAGTCAGGCGATGCCAATTGTGTATGAACATACCTCTTTTGATAAAACAATTCCTGCCACTGCCTCACCATGCCCAAATATCCATTATTCAGGATTGCAATTTTGATAGGCAGATTTTCCTGGACGATCGTTGCCAGTTCCTGTATAGTCATCTGTATTGAGCCGTCTCCAGCTATGCACCAGACGTTTTCATCGGGGCATCCAATCTGCGCTCCGACAGCACCGGGCAGTTCAAATCCCATTGTTCCGAGCCCTCCTGACGTTATCAGGCTGTTCGGTTTATCATAGTAAAAGAACTGCGCAGCCCACATCTGGTGTTGACCGACACCGGTTACTAACACTGCATCGCCTTTTGTCGCTTCGTATATCTGCCTGATCACATACTGAGGCAGACATCCCTCCGCGTCCCGTATCTCCAGCGCAGGATGATCATGTCGCCATTGATCCAGCCGGCGAAACCAATCGAGATGCTCACAGGGGATAATCTGCTCATTTAATGCCTTGAGGATATTCTTCACATCACCGACTATCGGGACATCCACCCGAATATTCTTACCGATTTCAGCCGGATCGATATCAATATGAATGATCTTCGCATTCGGTGCGAAAGTCTGAATAACGCCGGTAGCTCGATCATCGAACCGCATTCCGATAGCTATCACCAGATCGGACGCATGAATACCTTTATTTGCATAAGCCATACCATGCATGCCAAGCATACCAAAACTCAATACGTGTGTTTCAGGGAAACACCCGATACCGAGCAGTGTCGTCACTACCGGAATCTGCGCTTTCTCCGCCAATTCCTTCAGATCATCGTAAGCCCGTGAGATATTGACGCCGCGACCAGCTATAATGATCGGCGCTTTCGCTGCATTTATCAGCTCAGCCGCTTTTTTAATCTGCGCCGGATGGCCGAACAGTTTAGTTTTAGAACCAAGCAATTCAATTTTATCAGGATAATGAGCTTCCGTCTTCGCCTGTAAAATGTCTTTGGGAATATCGATGAGAACAGGCCCAGGCCTTCCTGTTCTGGCAATATAGAAAGCCTCTTTCACTGATCTAGCCAGATTATCGACATCAAGGATTAAATAATTATGTTTCGTGATCGGAACTGTTATTCCTGTTATATCAACTTCCTGGAATGCATCTCTTCCGATAAAAGGAGTGGCCACCTGTCCGGTTATTGCCACAATCGGGGATGAATCAAGACAGGCATTTGCTATTCCGGTAACGAGGTTAGTCGATCCAGGACCTGATGTTGCCAGGCAAACGCCGACTTTTCCGGTAATGCGCGCATAGGCGTCCGCAGCGTGCGCAGCACACTGCTCGTGGCGTACCAACACGTGACGCAATTGAGGATACTGAGGGAAGGTATCATAGAGGTTTAACAGTACACCGCCGGGAAAACCGAAGATTACCTCGACGCCTTCCTGAATTAAACATTCACATAAAACTTGAGCACCAGTTTTCACCATAGTTATTCTCTTAATCAATAAATACTGCGCCGGTACTGGCAGAAGTCACATTTTCAATATACCGTTTTAAATACCCTTTCTTTATTCTCGGTTCAAAAGATCTCAACGAACTGAGGCGCTTATTAATTTCAGATGCACTTAACTCCAACTCAATTTTATGAGCGGGAATATCAATGCTAATGATATCGCCATCCCGAATCGCTGCAATCGGCCCGCCGCTTGCAGCTTCAGGTGACACATGCCCGATAGCTGCACCGCGAGTTGCTCCCGAGAATCTTCCATCCGTGATCAGAGCGACTTCCTTGTCCATTCCCATGCCGCTCAATAGAGAGGTCGGCGTCAGCATCTCCCTCATACCCGGTCCCCCCTTCGGCCCCTCATACCTGATAACCACAACATCACCCTTTTTGACTTTTCCCTGCATTATAGCTTTCGTTGCTATCTCCTCGCTGTCAAAAACTTTCGCCGGTCCCTTATGAACAAGCATCTCAGGGTCAACAGCAGCACTCTTAACCACGCATCCATCCGGTGATAGATTACCGAAAAGTATCGTAAGACCTCCGGTAGCTGAATAGGGATTACCGAGCGGGTGAATGACGGTTTCGTCTTTGATTGTGGCACCTTTGATTACCTCATCAAGTGGTTTGCCTAACACGGTTTTTGTATTCTTCTTCAGAAATCCTGATAACGTCTGCAGCACCGCAGAAATGCCGCCGGCCGCATCGAGATCCTCGATGCGGGGTTCTCCCGAAGGACTAATTTTCGCTATATGTGGCACTTTCTGACTGATGTGGTTTATAGTATCCAGCGAAAAATCGACACCGGCTTCATGAGCAATAGCCAGCATGTGCAAAACAGAATTTGTGCTGCCGCCCAAGCCCATATCAGCAACAAAAGCGTTATAGATAGAATCCTTAGTGATAATATCTTTCGGTACAATGTTCTGCGACAGTATGGAAAGTATCTGCTTCCCCGCCTGATACGCCAAATCCTTTCTTCTCGGGTCAACCGCTGGAATCGTCCCGTTTCCCGGCAATGCCATACCTAATGCCTCGGTAAGACAATTCATGGTATTCGCCGTAAACATGCCGGCACAGCTTCCGCAGCCGGGACAGGCATTTTCCTCTATCGTACACAGCTCTGACTCGGTCATCTCCCCTTTAACAACCTTACCGACAGCGAGGAATACGGAGTTCAAATCTATTTTCTGGATTTTACCGTTCTTTTCCAGTTGACCCGCCAGCATTGGGCCACCACTCACAAAAATCGACGGTATGTTTAACCGTGCCGCTGCCATAAGCATGCCGGGAATGATTTTGTCGCAATTTGTAATGAATACCAGAGCATCGAATGCGTGTGCTTTTACCGTTGTCTCAACCGAATCGGCGATAAGCTCACGGCTGGGCAGACTATATTTCATACCCTCATGATTCATCGCAATACCATCGCACACCGCTATAGTATTGACTTCAAACGGGTAACCTCCCGCATCTCTGATCCCTTTTTTGACATCTTCGGCAAGTTTATTCAGGTGCATATGCCCAGGAACGATCTCATTAAAGCTGTTTATAACGCCGATGAACGGCTTATCGAAATCCTTCGTTTTAACGCCTAGTGCCCTGAAAAGAGCACGATGTCCAGCGCGTTCAATTCCTTTTGTTACAGAATGGCTTCTCATACTCTAATTAATACCTCCCAATACCCACCTGATATATTGGTAAAAAGGATATCTCAATAAACTAGCACAGCAGCTTTATCTTGTCAAATACGGTACACTATAAAATGAGACTAGAAGTGAGATAAAACGTTTCGGATCGCATCGTCAGATACAATACCACGACGAACAATGATGGAAACCCCTGAGGTAATATCGACAATTGTCGATTCCATGCCGCCATAACAGGTATTACTTCGAATAATGAAATCAATGGTATCTCCAAACTGAGCTTCAACATCCTCAAATATCAGCGGACTTGGATTGCCGCTGACATTAGCACTCGTTCCGATAAGAGGATATCCTAATTTATCCATTAGCAGTAACGGAATGTCATGATGAGGCATTCGTACTGCAATAGTGTCACCACCTGCTGTCACACTGCGTGGCACAGCAGAAGCTTTCGGCATAATGATAGTCAGCCCGCCTGGCCAGAAATGTTTCATGAGCAACTGTGCTGTATCAGAAACGGTTGCAGCGACACGACCCACCTGAAGAGAATTGCTCACCAGCACAGGTAGGGCTAACGCAGGCGATCGATGTTTAATCGCAAAAATCTTTTTAACTGCTTTCTCATTGAATACATCAGCACCTAATCCATAAACCGTGTCTGTAGGAAATGCCACAACACCACCATTACGAAGGATTTTACATGCGATATCAAGTTCAGTATTCAGATCATAAGAAAAAACACCGCTCATAACGATAAGAATCCATTTCGATTTTATATTTATGTCAACCAACCGTCCGTTACCTCGACATCACCGTCATTATACAATCATAAACACCATCATTGTAAACACATGACCGAATACATTAATAGTCAAAAATAGAGAAGCAGTCTTATGGTATACTTTATCAGCAAAAGAGGACATGGAGCATGAAAGAGAAATTTAAAAGCAGGCGTGTCGCTGTTACCGACGACGCAGAAGTATCCACATACCTTGAAATCGCCAAAGAACTGGGAGGTGAACAACCTAAAGAGAAGCTGGAGGTCATTTCACCCGCTGAACGAGAAGTCGTCATCATTATCGATTTCGGATCACAGTACAGCTTATTGATCGCACGGAGAGTTCGAGAATGCCATGTCTACTGCGAACTTATGCCGCACGATACGCCGTGGGAAAAAATTACCGCACTCAAACCAAAAGGCATTATTCTATCCGGCGGACCTGCCAGCGTCTACGAGTCCGGCGCCCCTCTCGCACCAACGGAGATATATGGCAGTCATATCCCTATCATGGGAATATGTTACGGTATGCAACTTATTACTCATCAACTGGGAGGACAAGTAACCCCGGGAACGATGCGTGAATATGGACAAACGTTACTCACCATCAGCGAAGAACATTCACCGTTATTTGCAAACTTGCCAACCTCAACGACCGTATGGATGAGCCACGGAGACCAGATAACCGAAATGCCTCATGGATTTAAATCGCTGGCTTACACAGAGAATTCTACCGCCGCAGTTATTGGAAATGATAGCAATATTTATGGTTTACAGTTCCATCCTGAAGTTGTTCACACACCCCAGGGCAAAACGATCATAGAGAATTTCCTCTACAAAATTTGTGATTGTAAAGGCAACTGGACCCCGACCAACTTCATTCAGGAAAGCATTACCGTAATAAAGGATCGGGTTAAAAATGGAAAGGTCATTTGTGCGCTTTCAGGAGGCGTCGACTCTGCAGTCGCAGCCACGCTTATCCACCAAGCAATAGGAAACCAGTTGACCTGTATTTTTGTTAACAATGGATTGCTCAGACGGGAGGAAGCGGAGCGAGCTCTAAATACCTTTAAAAACAACCTGAGAATGAATATCGTCTATGTTGATGCCTCCGATCGGTTTATCAACCGGCTCAAGGGCGTCACGGATCCTGAATTAAAACGCCGACTCATCGGAGAAGAATTTATCAGAGTCTTTGAAGAGGAAGCGGGAAAGCTTGGGAAAATCGATTTTCTGGCACAGGGAACCCTGTATCCCGATGTCATTGAAAGCACATCCATAGAAACAAAAGCTGCCGTCAGAATAAAAACGCATCATAACGTCGGCGGCCTTCCTGCAAATATGGCGTTTACTCTCGTAGAACCATTGCGATACTTATTTAAGGATGAAGTACGTGAAGTTGGCCTTGCACTGGGACTCCCTGAAGATATGGTCTGGAGGCAACCATTCCCGGGGCCAGGACTGGCCATCAGAATCATCGGCGAAGTTACAAAAGAGCGATTGGAAATCCTCCGCTCCGCTGACTGGATAGTTATGAATGAAATTAAAAAGGCCAAACTATACCGGCAGATGTGGCAGACTTTTGCAGTTCTTACCGATGTTCGCAGCGTGGGAGTCATGGGTGATTTCCGCACATACGGATATCTTGTCGCAGTTCGCGCGGTAACAAGCCAGGATGCAATGACAGCCGATTGGGCACGTCTACCCTATGCTCTTCTGGCGCGTATCTCCAGTCGTATTGTTAATGAAATTAAAGATATTAATCGGGTTGTTTATGATATCACCAGCAAACCTCCATCTACAATAGAGTGGGAATAACAAAACCAATACTATCTCGGCTGCCGAACGTAATTTTCTTGACACATACGATAACTCAATCATATAATCATACTTCGCTCGAAAATAGCTGATTTTTTAGGCGCTTGATGCAGATCAACGTAGGTCAATTGCTCAAAGAACACACAGGAGCCAGCCGTTCCTACGATATTGCAGATATCAGTAGCCACGAGAAGAATTCGCAGCATATCCAGGGGACAATAGACCTTCTGAGAACGAAACGAGGCATTCTCGTAAAAGCAAAAGTAAAGACGCAGATAGAAGAAAATTGTATTCGATGTCTCAAAACAATGCTTTGTTCAATTTATTTTGAATTCGAAGAGGAAGTCTTCCCTCAGGTTTATTTAGAAGATCAGACTACGGATGCAGATTATGAAAACCGTATCATTGATAACAATAACATCTTGAATTTGAGCGATCTACTGCGACAGTATATCGAATTAAACAAACCCTTAAAACCATTATGTAAACCTGATTGCCAGGGAATACAAATAATTTAGAAAATATAGTATACTATCAGCCTAGATTTTGAATTTGACGATTCAGCTGTATGGATCGGAAACTTTTATAAGGAGATTGAAAAAATATTATGGCACCTCTTCCGAAGAGAAAATATCCGAAAGCACGTCAGGGAAAGCGGCGGAGCCATCTGGCATTGATCACACCTAAAACAATCGATTGCCCTCAATGTCACACACCTAAATTATCTCATGTTGTTTGCAATTCATGCGGATACTACGATGGCAGGGAAATTCTTAAAATAAAAACACCAAAGAGTAAAAAATAACTCGAAATTATTGCTTTAGTTCAATAACTACTGCTGCTCAATATAATTATAGAGTAACGGTTAGGTTATTTTTATATTAGGTAAAAAGGAGAAACATTGTGGATACCTTTGAAAAAGTAAAGGGAGCCATCTGCAAAATACAACCGGGTATTGACGAGAGCAAAATAGTCGCCACAGCAGTACTCGGCACCGATCTTGAGATAGATTCCCTTGGAAAGGTCGAACTTGCACTAGCTCTGGAAGAAGCGTTCGGTCTTACATTACCTGATGAGGAATTAGAAGGCGTTCAAACAGTTGGAGATATTATCAATCTGATTGAGACAAAACTCAAGCAGAAAAATGTCTGATTGTTCCCGTTGATGGCTGCAGGGCATATTACCATACCACTTGCAGCCCCAACGTTAATTATTTTCAGTGATTATGCAATGATTGCGTCACCTCAACGAACACAGTATGGTTTGCAATCAGCAGTAATTCCAATATCAGGGGTTTTGATTCGTTACTCTGAATACCTTCAATATGTTTCACGACTAAATCCATGCAATTCGTTCTCACTATTGAACCAATGGCAATGGGGTATTGTTCAAAAGCAGCAAGGCAATACCATCCGTCCGATCATATGTTGCTATATCATCTTCCATTTATAACCACACACACATGCTGTGATCCAAACTATTGAATAAGAAATGATAAGTTGCAATAATGTTAGGAGGCTGTTCATGATCACAATCGGAATTGATATAATAGAGATCAACAGAATAGAAAACGCTATCAAATACTGGCAGAAGAACTTTCTCAAGCGTGTCTATACCGAACAGGAGACAACAAAGTATAGTAATATGACACCAAGCCTGGCAGCAAGGTTTGCCGCCAAAGAGGCAACAATGAAAGCGCTAAGAAAAAGCGATTCATCCATCAATTGGCGAGAAATTGAGGTACTTTCTATGAGTAACGGAGCGCCAACCATTCAACTGTACGGGCAAACCAAACGACTTGCAGAATCAATGGGCATTCGAGAGTTGAGTGTCAGCCTTTCGCACTGTCAAGATTATGCTATCGCAACGGTGATTGGATATGCTGGGTAATTTCAATATTTGCAATTTACTGGGTATCAACTACCCCATTATTCAGGGAGGTATGGCGCGGCTTGGGACTACCGAACTTGTTTCCGCTGTATCAAAAGCTGGCGGACTCGGCATAATCGGAGGAGGTGATGCCCCGACCGATTGGATCAGGGATCAAATACGGGCGACTAAACAAGCCACCGATAAGCCATTCGGAGTCAATATTCTAATGACGTCACCATTTACGAAAACAAATGTGGATATGATCATCGAAGAAAAGGTTGCAGTCGTTACATTTGGGGCTGGCAATCCGGCCACTTTAATTGCCCGTTTGAAGGAAGCAGGCATAAAGATCATACCGGTTGTATCCAGCGTTGCGCTGGCTCGCCGATTGGAACGTTTAGGAATAGATGCCGTTATTGCAGAGGGAATGGAATCAGGAGGACACGTCGGAGAAACAACGACAATAGCATTGGTGCCACAGGTGGTTGATGCTGTCAAAGTCCCTGTCATCGCTGCAGGAGGCATTGCTGATGGTAGAGGACTGGTAGCAGCTCTCGCCCTTGGTGCGAGTGGTGTTCAAATCGGAACTCGATTTATTTGTTCGACTGAATGTATTGCACATCAAAATTTTAAAGAGCAAATCGTCAAAGCACAAGATCGTGCTACAATTGTTACCGGACAATCAACAGGACATCCCATACGGTGTCTGGAGAATAGATTAACACGTCAATACGTAGAACTCGAAAAAAATGGAGCAACAGTAGCTGAAATGGAAGCTTTTGCCACGGGGAGATTGTCATTAGGAGTAATACAAGGTAATATAGAGGAGGGTTCGCTGATGGCCGGACAGATAGCCGGACTGATCAGAGATATAAAACCCGTTAAAATGATTATTGAAGATATCATGTCAGAAGCTGATCATATGATAGATGAGATAATCAAACATAAACAACACTAATGAGGAGGATTTCATGATTGAGGATATAAAAGTTGCGTACGTATTTCCGGGACAGGGATCCCAGTCGGTAGGTATGGGCATGGACTTATACGTTCACCACGCAGCAGCAAGGGCTGTATACGATGAAGTTGATAAGATTTTAGGATTCTCATTATCCCGTCTCTGTTTTGAAGGACCCGAACGGGAGTTGATCCAGACGGTGAATGTACAACCGGCAGTACTGACAACCAGCATCGCATGCCTGAAAGCAGCCCAGGAAGTAGCAGGTGATAAAATTCCTGTCCCGATATTCACGGCAGGACACAGCCTTGGTGAATACACTGCCCTGGTCGTTTCCGGCGTACTCAGTCTGGCAGATGCCGTGCGCCTTGTACGTGAGCGCGGCAGATTGATGCATGAAGCTGGCAAGCGTCAACCCGGCGGCATGCTGGCTATTCTTGGCCTCGATTTACAGACAGTTGAAAATATATGTCTTGCAGTGCACGTTGAAATCTCTAATATCAACTCTCCCAATCAAATCGTTGTGAGCGGACCTCAGGACAACCTGGAACAGGCGCGAAGATTAGCGCAACTCAAAGGGTCACGACGAGTGGTACCTCTTAAAGTCAGCGGAGCATTCCATTCTCCTCTTATGGAGCCGGCTGTCGAAGGTTTAAGAAACGCTATTAATGAGTATAGTTTCAACACAGCATCGATTCCGGTTGTCGCTAATGTGACAGCTCAATCGATCACCGAAACAAGCGCCATAAAAGAAGAGCTCATCAGCCAGATCGTCCATTGCGTGAAATGGCAACAATCGGTAGAGACAATGATCGCACGAGGTGTAACCACATTCTTTGAAATAGGACAAGGCGACGTTTTAACAGGTTTAATAAAACGCATCAGTCCAGGAGCTCAGACATTTAATATCAATTCCGTAGAAAGCATCCAATCAATAATGAACTGGCGCAAAGGTTAATGAATCGTTGGGGACCTGCCGGATGAGACATTCTATATGAGCGGATTACGGCACAAAGCAAGAATTATCACCCTGCAAGTTCTATATGAGCTTGATTGTTCTGAACATAATGCATCTGAGGTATTATCGCGCCTGACAATAGAGCAGAAGCTGCCAAATGAGATCGCTGATTTCGTCCGTCATCTTACTTTGGGAGTTGAAACAAACAAAAAGGTAATTGATGAGACTATCAGCAAATATGCACCGGCATTTCCTGTAAAACAGATTTCTGCCGTAGACCGCAATATTTTGCGGATCGCAATATTCGAGATGCTCTTCGATAGCGAAGTGCCTTTTAAAGCAGCTATCAATGAGGCAATTGAGATCTCCAAGCATTTCAGCAGCGATACGTCACCAAAATTCATCAATGGAGTACTCGGATCTGTAGCCAAACATATGACGGATCACGTCAGCACAGGATCGACAGCCCAAGTCGATCATCCGTGAGCAAGCGAGGGGGCAGTGTCTACTATCTACGAACGAGTTAAAAGAATAATTGTTGAACAACTGGGCGTCGATGAAGAATTAGTTACACCCACATCCTCTTTTACCTACGATTTCAACGCCGATTCATCTGACCTCGCCGAAATGCTGGTGGAAATTGAAAAGGAATTCAGTACTGCTAAACAACGACTGGAGATATCGGATGCTGAGTTCACCAACGATATTTATACTGTGCAGGATATGGTGGATTTTATTTCGGATGGGGTTGCAGAAGATTGATTACGATTACTTGTTTACTTAAGGATTTTTAGCTATACTGCCAATCACTGTTCCCATACTCTCCAGAACATGTAAAAGCGCTGACTTCCAGCTTTGTTTATCTCGAGTAATCCTTACCTGCTTATGTCCGATATCCACGCTATTCTCGTAATGCTTCAATAATGTCATTTCTTTGTTCTCCACTGCCGTTTTACAATAAACAATAATTTCATCGTTGTTGTAATTTATCGATTCGATATTGACCTTTGATGCCAGGTATCGCACTCTAACGACATACAATAGATCCTGGACTGTTTGCGGTAATTGTCCGAATCGATCAATGAGCTCTCGTTCCATATCACTTATATCCTGAATTGTATTCATTAATACTAACCGTTGATATACTGAAAGGCGAGCATTGACTGCAGAGATATAACTCTCCGGAATGTACGCATCTAAAGGCAATGCGATTGATGGCACAGAGACATCGCCTGTAATAATTTTCTTCTGCGAAGGCTGAGCATCCTTTATGTCCCGTATTGCTTCGGATAGCAAATGACAGTAAAGATCGTAACCTACGGCCGCAATATGCCCGCTTTGTTCAGCTCCCAGCAGATTACCAGCGCCGCGAATTTCGAGATCGCGCATAGCAATAGCAAAACCCGCGCCTAACTCAGTGGCCTCGGCAATTGTTGCCAACCGTTTTCTCGCCAGTTCATTTAGTTGATCCATCGTATTATAAAAAAAATATGCGTATGCCATGTTACTACCTCGTCCAATACGTCCCCGTAGCTGGTAAAGCTGCGTCAATCCGAATTTATCAGCCTTGTCTACAATTAATGTATTAACATTAGGCATGTCAAGGCCTGATTCAATGATCGTTGTCGTTACCAGAACGTCAGCCTTATGAGATGCAAAATCGGTCATTACACGTTCCAATCCGTCCTCGGACATCTGACCGTGTGCAAAAAGAATACGCGCCTCGGGAACGAGGGTTTTTAATTTTTGCGCCACAAGGTCGATATCCGACACCCGATTGTGGACATAGAAAATCTGGCCGTTGCGCTCGAGTTCCCTGAGAATTGCCTCTCTGATGGTGCTCTCCTCATACCGTCCCACGAACGTTGTAATCGGCAGTCTGTCCTCCGGCGGCGTTTCAATTGTGCTCATATCCCTGATCCCCACAAGCGACATATGCAACGTTCGCGGTATCGGTGTCGCACTCAATGTAAGCACATCGATACCTTGAGTCAAATTTTTAAGATACTCTTTATGTCCGACGCCAAAGCGCTGCTCCTCATCCACAATCAGCAATCCAAGGCTCTTAAAGGAGATATCTTTTTGCAGCAAACGATGCGTGCCTATGCAAATATCCACCTGGCCGGCTGACAGCTCTTCGATGACCCTCTGCTCCTCCACAGCGGAACAGAAACGGCTTAGCATTTTGACGCGTATCGGGAATGCTTTCAATCTCTCGGAAAACGTATTGAAATGCTGTTGCGCCAGTATTGTCGTCGGCACAAGAACTGCTACCTGTTTGTTATCCATTACCGCTTTAAAGGCGGCACGAAGCGCGACCTCCGTTTTTCCATAGCCGACATCGCCGCAGACAAGACGCTCCATCGGTTTCAGCCTTTCCATATCCTGTTTTACTGCATTGATAGCTGATAGTTGATCGGTTGTCTCAGTATATGGAAATGATAATTCCAGTTCCTGCTGCCACAACGTGTCGGGAGAAAAGGCAAATCCGGTCGTCACCTCTCTCGTCGCATACAGGTTCAACAGTGCCCTCGCCATGTCAACAACCGATTTTCTAACTCGAAGCTTTGTCTTCACCCACTCTTGCGTACCGAAATGGCTTAATGCCGGAGGCTGATCGCTCGCACCGATATAACGGCTAACACGATCAATTTGATCGACAGGCACAAACAATCTGTCATCATTAGCATACTGCAATACGAGATATTCTTTTTCAATATCATCTGATAATCTCTTGATTATCCCGACAAATCTCGCTATTCCATGATCGACATGCACAACGTAGTCACTTTCCTCGAATTCATTAGTGAACGTATGATGTCTGATCGGTCGCTTCCTGGAGAGGCGCTGTTGCTTGACGATACCGAAAATTTCCCGATCGGTAAAGATCGCGACCGTATTTTTCAATAGCCAGCCCTCAGTAAGCGACCCTCTGAGCAGAACAAAAGAGTTTTCAGGAGGCACACGATCGATTTCAGACACATAACTTGCTATGATATCGTGCTCCAGTAACAATTCGTTCAAGCGGTCAGGCTGCTGGCTGATAATCACAATTCTACGATGTTCGTCCGCCATACGCCTGAGATCGGCGATAACAGCATCGAGACGTCCGCCGTAATTTGGGAGTGAGGCAAAAGGCCATACTGATGGGGAGATATTTTCGGCAATATCGGAAACCCACGGAGACAACGTTATAGTTACACTAAACTGTTGTATACGTTGCAAAAACAAATCGAAGGTAAAATAATAGGGATGCCGTTTTTTATCGTCAGATGGTTCAGCCTGAATAAACTCATCCCATTGAGAGTTCACCTGTGCAACAGCAGCTTCGATGCCGGGCATATCATCCAGAATAATCACGGCATTATCAGGCAAATAATCGAAAATACTGCTTCGGTGAAATGTATCTGATTCTTCACTCGACGGGACGATAGTAACGGATGAAACGGTTCTAACCGAACGCTGCGTTTTCGGGTCGAAGAACCGTATACTCTCTATCTGATTGCCGAAAAATTCAAGACGAACCGGGGCATCAAAATTTCGGGAAAACACATCGATGATCCCGCCTCTGCGGCTTATTAACCCGGGAACCTCAACGATGTCTTCGAGAATGTATCCAATCGTCTGGCAAACAGAAATAAGAGAAACAGGGTCAATTGTCATGCCGACGCTTAATGGAATATTCGATTTGCCGAAATCCTGGGGTGAGATTATATAACCGCTTGCAGCCGATGCATGACTTACGATCAGATATGGATGCCGGACAGCGGAGGCTGGATCAGGCGATTGAACAAGAGCGGAGAGCGTTTTGATCCGTTCGCTTAGTAGCATCGTATCGGGTGCAATGTAATTCTCGGGAAGGAATCCTGCCTCGGGAAACGACAATATGGATTCGGCATGGGCATCCCAGTGCCGAAGCTCTTCATATAATCTGCGCGAATCATCCGAATGTGCTGTGATAACCAGAACCGGCAGTTTAAGATCATGATGAAGCGTCGCAATAAGAAAAGGTTTGGCCGCATCAGTCACAACCAGTACTTTGCGCAATGCTTTCCCGCCGTTGACCTCGTGGAGCAGTTCTTGATAGTATGGCTTCTGTGAGAGAAGGGTTAAAAGCGACGATACATTCATTGAGTAATACTGTTCCTCATTGTTCAAAAAGCCTTCCGTGCTGTACTGATTGTAGCACAGCCTTACCATATCAGGCATACATATTCTTCACGGTAACCGGTGAAAACAGCAGAGCGCCATCGAATGTTGGATATACAAACGAGAACTTCACCCTGAACAATATTATGCGAGAGAAGGAGGAACCATGCTGACAGCGCATTATTTCACCCCGACTGCAGATATCAGACGCCTTACCGAAATAGCTGAAATCAAAGCTGCCTTCGATTCCGGACAGGGGTTGCTCTGGGTGGATATCAGCGAAATCACCCCGGCTGACAGTACGCTGCTTCAGGAACAATTCCATTTCCATCATCTTGCTGTTGAGGATTGTGTCTCTAAAAAGACACATACAGCAAAGATAGATGATTTTGAAAAATATCTGTTCATCATTGTTAACGGCATTGCGATGACACAGGATGAAGATGTCTTTGAACCGGAACAGCTTGCATTATTTCTCGGTCAAAACTTCGTTGTCAGCGCTCACCATCCACCATTCCATTGCATAGATTATGTCAATTCTATGGTACAGAGAGATGGCCGTCCGATGAAACGGGGTAGCGACTACCTGGCGCACGCCATATTCGATACGCTTACGGATGACATATTGCCGGTCATTGATGTTCTCGACAAAAAAGCTGGCGATCTCGAAGAGCACACCATTTCCATCGCACCGGTACCAACAGCATTACAGGATATTCTGCAATTGAAACACTCCTCGGGACAACTTCACCGTACGCTGATACCGCAGCGGGAAGTGCTTAACCGCCTGAGCCGCGGCGAATTCTCTCTCATTAGCAAAGATATTCGTATCTTCTTTCGCGATATTTATGACCACGTCGTACAAATTGAAGACCTTAATTTAACGCTCAGGGATAATTTCGATAACGCATTAAGCCTTTACATGTCGGCAGTCGCCAACAGACAAAATGAGACCATGAGAGTACTATCGATTGTAGCGACTATTTTCATGCCGTTAACGCTTATCGCCGGCATTTACGGAATGAATTTTGAGAATATGCCCGAATTAAAATGGCGCTGGGGATACTTCGGGGTCCTCGCGCTCATGATGATATGTGTCATTATTGTCCTTCTCTGGTACAGAAGCCAGGGATGGATCACCTGGGGGAAGAAGAAAAAAATCATAACGCCGAATTCACAACATACTCAAAGCGAACGGGCGAAGTCAAGATAAAGCTTCGCAGCCTGCTCCACCTGCTGAAAAACTACCGATTCCTCCGGCGTATGCGCTGTCTCAAGGCGACCGGGTCCGAGAATAATCGAGTCGACACCGGCGCCCCAGAGGACATTACCATCCGAATGACTTCTGAAATCCAGCGGCTCCCAGGAAAGAGGCAACGTTCTGAATACATCGCGCAATTTCTTTACCAGAGGGCGATCCTGTGAGATGCGATATCCCGAATGAGTGCTGACAAACCTGATATATGCATCCAGTCCGGCAATTTTTTCCGCAGCCTGTTCAACAAGCTGTTCCAGATCGGCTTTCAACCCGTCCATTCGTGAATCCGGCGGCAGATGGAGATCAAGCCACGCCTCGCAGGTATCGGGCACCACAAAACCGCCGGGAAAACCTGAAAGCTCTCTGACATTATAGACCAGTCCGTTCTTGACCGAACCGGCGTATTCCGACATTTTCAGAAGCAACTTAAGCATCGATTCAATTGCGTTTTGCCCGTACTCGGGCATCGAAGAGTGTGCACGCTTTCCCCGTGTGCGCAATAAAACTTCCAAATAACCATAATGGCCGAGGCAGGGCAACATATTGGTCGGCTCGGCAACAATTGCCCACGGGAATGAGTATTCCCGAATAAGCGTTTTGGCGCCGTCGCTTTCTTCCTCTTCTCCGACAACAAGTGCCAACCCGACGGATGAGGGAATCCGCCCCTCGGAAGCAAGAACGGTGAAGGCTTCGATCATGGCTGCGCATCCCGCCTTCATATCAGCAATGCCAAGACCCGATACCGTATCTCCCTCCTCATAAAAACCGTAATCTTCGAGATCAAAGGCCGTTACGGTATCAACATGGCCGATAAAGCAGACATCCACTTCATCTTCCTTCTCCGGCAACACAACGAGATTGTAACGGTTCTCGCTGACAGGCTGGCGCACCGATTTCAAACCGATACTCTGAAAATAGGTTTCGATAAATTCCAGTACCTCCTCTTCCTTACCTGAAGGACTATATATATCGGTTATCTCCTGAAGCAATTTCTTAAGTCGATTCGGCTGTATGTCCGTTTTCATTGTGATTGTTTACTCCATTCTTATGTTTTCGAGCGGCAAGTTGTTGTTTTCTTTTCTCCTGTTCGTATGTCTTGGGATTCATGCTCAAATAAATGTGCTCCTCAGGATTGCCGAATCCCCTCTTTTTGAAAAACTCCAGCGCAGATATATTACTCGCCTCGGTATCCACCATGAAAATGCGCACCCCTTCCTCGGTCATTTTATCCTCGAAATGATCAAAGAGACGGTTGGCGATCCCCTGACGTTGATGTTTCGGAGATACGCCAAGCCAGATAAGATATCCGTATTTCCATGCCGATTTACGTTTGGTCACTGTTGTACCCAGTGCAAAGCCGACAAGCTGATCATCCATCTCCGCCACAAAACAATACTCCTGATCTGCATTGAACAGGGAAGTTATTTCAAACTCATCCCATGTTCGGTACAGTGTGGGGGTTTCGCTTGCGGTGAATATTTCTTCTCCAAGGTGAAACACTGCCGGTATATCATCGACCTCCATCTCACGAATCTCTATCTCAACTTTTCTCGGGAAAACAGCCCCGTCAGCAGTTACATACTCGCGTTCATGATGCAATACTGCTTGAGCATTTTCGTCGTCGTCTCCACGACGGTCAGGGACATCCTTATCCATAATGACAACTTCTCCTTATTTATCATTATTACATTATAAGCCGATTGGCATCCCCACCAGCAACCACACTGT
>DNCV01000079.1 GCA_003484395.1 Dehalococcoidia bacterium | reverse complement strand
GACAAAATCATAGAACATTAACACACAACACAACACTTGCTTGACAGAAAGCAGATCATACAGTAAAGTATTATCTGCTTTTTAAACGATACACGCTATTTCATAAAGTATAGATCAATTAATATTTGATTAATAATTTTTTCATATAAATAAAAATAACCCTTAACAGTTGGAGGTTTGAGGTTCATGCAAAGATCAAAGAAATTCGGGTTCATTCTCTGTGCATTGCTTCTCGTTGCCATTGCCGCCGTCCAGGTGATCTCAGCGCCGATCGTTCTGGCGGATATAGAACCAACAGAAAAACTTGAGCTCAACTGCAAATATCCGGTACTCACCAGCGAAGGAACAATCGGTTTTACCTATGAAATCGAGGTATTATATTCAGGAGAAGGGCCGAAAAAAACCTTCGATCTTAATGCTAAAGTACCGAGTGAGTTTAGCTATAATTTCCAATCCAGCGCGTACGGTTCCTCAAATATAAAGGCAATTCAGCTTGACCCAATCAGAGCGTATCCCGAAACCGTTAAGTTGACCGTACAATCTTTACGATTACTGCTCGAACCGGGTGAATATCCCATAACGATGGAGATCAGTTCCGGCACTCTTAAACAGTCTATTGAGTTAAAAGCCGTTATCAATTCAAAATCAGTTATTGATCTGACAACACCAAGCGAACGTCTTAATGCCGATGCCACTGCTGGCAGGGAAAGTTCTTTTCCGATCACCGTAAAGAATACGGGGACTGCACCGCTTTTGAACGTTACCATCAGTTCAACAGGAAGCAATCATCCTACCGGATGGACGGTTAAATTTAATCCCGAAAAAATCGATAAACTGGATGTGGATAGCACCAAAGAAGTCATAGTAACAGTAAACCCACCCGAGAAGACGATCGCCGGTGATTATATAGTCAGCATTGATGCACAACCTGAATCCAAAGCAACACAGAAAACCATGGATATACGCGTCACGGTACTAACCCCAACAATCTGGGGCTGGGTAGGTATCGGCATCGTCGTGCTGGTGGTTATCGGTCTCATCTTGATGTTCTGGAAACTCGGCAGACGGTAATTTAAAATGAGTCAAGCCACCTCAATTATCGAATCCAAAGATTTGACCAAGCGCTATGGTAATTTCACCGCTGTCGATAAGCTGACGCTCACGATACGCGAAGGTGAAATATTCGGGTTGCTCGGTCCGAATGGCGCAGGAAAGACGACAACGATCTTGATGCTCCTCGGGCTGACTGAGCCTACATCCGGGATGCTCAAGGTTTGCGGCTATGATCCGCTGCATGAAGCGATTAAGGTCAAACGAACCGTCGGCTATCTGCCGGAAAGAGTCGGCTTTTACGAAGACCTCACTGCAAGACAAAACCTTGATTATACGGCAGCGCTTAACGGACTGAGCCATGCCGAAGCGGAAAGAAAAATCGACGAAGTTCTCGATACCGTTGGTTTAAAGCCAAAGTCTGATCAGTTGCTCTCGCAGTTTTCACTGGGGATGAAGCAGCGTCTTGGCATCGCGGATGTCCTGATCAAGAATCCCAAGGTCGCCATATTTGACGAGCCTACATCGGGAATCGATCCCGAAGGTGTGGAACAAATCCTCAGCATCATACTGGGTATGGCAAAAAGGAAGATGTCCGTTATCTTGTCATCGCATCAGTTGCACCATGTACAGAGGGTCTGCTCTCGAGTCGGAATCATGGCGAAAGGCCACCTCGTTGCTGAAGATTCGATCGAGAACTTGGGCAAAGCAACGCTGGGGGAAGGCAAGTTTCGCATTGAAGTGCAGGCAGCTCCGATCACTGAAAAGGTTGTCCAGGCTATCAAACATATTAAAGGTATTGCCAGTGTAGAAGTCATAGATAATGTACTGAAGATCGGCAGCGAGTCGGACGTCAGAAACCTGATAGCTCGGGCAATTATTGATAACGACAGTTTGGCTACAGGCATGAAAATCGAAGAGTACAATCTGGAAAAAATCTACCTTAAATATGTGAAAGAGCAATAAACTATGTCAGGATTAATGAGTGTTTTCAGAAAAGAGCTAACTGATAACCTTAGCAGTAAGAGATTTCTTATTCTGCTCGCTTTAATTTATCTCGCAGGCATTGCCACGATTTACGTAGTCGCTCAATCTATTCGCAGCAGTGTAGATGCGAACACACAGTTTATCTTTATCAGGCTTTTTACCACATCAGGTGAAGACTTACCGTTCTCCTTCCCGTTTTTTATGTCCCTGTTTATTCCGATTGTCGGCATAGCATTAGGCTTCGATGCAATTAATAGTGAACGATCCAGCAGAAATCTCAGCAGGTTGCTAGCCCAACCTATTTACCGTGATGCTGTTATCAACGGCAAATTTCTGGCAGGTTTAACGACGATAACGATACTTGTGGTCAGCCTTGTCGCCATCGTCTCGGGCATGGGACTGCGGATGATCGGTATACCACCAGGCGCTGAAGAAATACTGCGAATATTCGGATTCATCTTTATCAGCATCCTCTACGGGGCATTCTGGCTTGCACTTTCCATCCTTTTTTCTATTGTTTTTAAACGCACAGCTACTTCAGCGCTATTTACAATAGCGCTCTGGATACTTCTCTTCTTCTTCATGCCGTTTATTGCGAATGGTATAGGCAACGCTATGATACCTGTAAATGAAAATTCCACACTTGAACTGGCGGCTAAAAACGACGAGTTGACCAGAAACATCAGCAGGATATCGCCAAGCACTCTCTATGGCGAGACTGTACAGGTTTTACTATACCCTGAAATGGGGAATCCAAGTGCACTTCTCATGATGATCAGCATTTATTCCTCCGGATTGATTCCGCGCCCGTTATCATTACTGCAAAGTCTGCTTATTACATGGCCGCAACTGGTAAGCCTGATCGCTTTAACAGCAATTTGCTTCTCCGTATCATATATACTGTTTACCAGAGAAGAGATTCGATCCACGTAGAAAAGCCGTCAGAGCATAAATGCGGAGTCTGGGGCAGCCGGTTCGCATTCGATAAAAGAACTAAGCTATTGAAATATCTGTATTTTTGTTCTACAATTCACTATCAACAGTAATAAGAATTCCTTTTTTAATGAATTTGAGCAAATGAAAATCCTGATCATTGAAGATAGTCCCGATATCCAGGAAGCCATCTCGCTCTGTTTTGAAATTCACTGGTCGGAAGCACAGGTTCTTACTGTAGGGCTTGGAGAGGAAGGTATCGCAAAAACAGGGAGCGAATCGCCCGATATAGTGATTCTTGATCTTGGATTGCCTGATATAGATGGATTTAAAGTATTAAAGGAGATTCGCACCTTTTCCGATGTGCCGGTCATCATTTTGACAGTGCGAGGCGAGGAGATAGATAAAGTAAGAGGGCTCGAGCTTGGAGCAGATGATTATATTGTCAAACCATTCAGCCATATGGAATTATTGGCACGAGTTAAAGCAGTGCTTCGACGCAGCCACATGACGGAATTGAAGCAAGATGAAAAGATTGTCTTAAACCCACAGCTATCCATCGATTTCGTATCGAGAACAATACTTAAAGAATCGAAAAAAATCAAACTTACACCAACCGAATTCAATCTTCTCAGATATCTGGCAAGAAATGAAGGCAAAGTGCTTACCCATCACACCCTCCTGTCCAAGGTCTGGGGAGAAGAATACACGGATTCTTCCGATTATCTTAAAGTGTATATACAGCGCCTGAGGGATAAACTGGAAATCGACCCTGCTAATCCCGAGATACTTATCAGCGAACGAGGCGTCGGATATAAATTTGTAAAATCCCCACATTAAATTTTTTTACTAATTTTTTACCTGCTGTTTACCGGTATTTTTACGTTTCACTGCTACACTTGGTTCTAAAGCAATGCAAGAGGTGAGTGAGATGAGACGTATACTATTTATGTCAAATGATCCTATTTTCAGGAAGAAGAACGCCGAAACTCTTTCCGAAAATGGTTTTGAGGTTATCGAAGTATCCGGTGCGCTCGATGGATTGTTGAGAGTCGATAAAAACGGGCACGCTGCAATTATAATTGATGAAGAGCTATCTGATATAGATGGATACAGAACATGCCCAAAGATACGGCAATACTCGAAAATCCCCATCATTTTGCTTGGCTCCGAATCAGCAGATGAGGTATGGGCGAAAGCCGATGATATGGGCTTTGACATTTACCTGAAAAAACCGATAAGCCCACGAGAATTGGCTGCGCATGTCAATGTTCTGCTCAAGCGAATGCCATCTTACCAGAAAGAGGAAGAACAAAAACGGCCTGGTGCTCAAGAAGAGAAGGTGGTATCAATGCCGATACCGACACCAATTCCGATATCGTCGGAGCCGGCAATGTCGGTACGAACACAGACCCCCATACCCCCACCCCAAACCTCTCCGACAGCAACGTCGCCGAATTCAGCATCCGCTAATGAAGCTGTTGCCGTACCTGACCGGTATGATGAGAAATCAGCCTCGATAAAGCAGAGGATTCCATCAGCGAGTGAGCCCGAATTACCGCGTCAGGAAATAAAAATAGAGAGAGAACCTGCCATTAGACCTCCTTTATCTGACAGGATGTCGGCACCGATATGGTTGGACAGGCCGGTGGGAAAAGATATCCCGACTCCGACTATCCCTATGGAGGCGCAGCCGGCAAGAATTGGAAAGGAGAATCTGTCCCCGTCTTTTTCAGTAAAAGCTGCACCCGAACCATCTCTGGTGCAGATGACAATTCAGAAGGAGAAGACGCCTGATAAAGAATCTTATGATTTACGATTTACAACCAGCGAAAAAGAATCCAAATCATTTCAGAAAACATCGGATATTCCAAGGGAAAAGACGATGTTCAAAGTATGGCAGGATGCACATGTAGCCAAATTGCTGGATGCGCTTATCAGCAACAAAATCACTCAGATTGTGCCGACGATCGATCCGTCGACGAAAAATGGTTTCTCATATCCGAATGAAGATGCGCTTATGGAAACCCCTTCGGAGAGAACAACGGTCATTCTTGAAAAGCTCGCAGATGATGACATCCTGCTGAAGAAACCGCTGGAAAAACTGCACATCGATCCGGATAACTCATTTCAACTACTGCCGGTAGAACGCTGCCCGCGCTGTGACTCCAGCAATCTGATCAAAGGTCAACTCATCGAGCACTTCTACTGCGGTTATGTGGGACTGGAGCAGGATTTCGTTAACGGGTATAAATATATCTGCCCGAAGTGTAAACGAGAACTAAAGCTGCTTGGCACTGATTACAGAAATGCCGGACAACAGTATAAGTGTCTTGACTGCAATAATATATTCCCCTCACCGGTAATCAAATGGCGCAGCTTTAAGACAGGAAAAGTGTGGTCGGAAAGCGATCTCCGCGATTTCTGGCTCCATTCATACGCCCTCAATCCTGACAAAAGAGAGTGGCTGGAATTTCAATTGAAACCAAAAGGACAACTTGTTGAATTTTTACAGAAGCAAGGATACCAGGTACAGGAGCTGGCACAAATTCACGGCAACTCGGGAGCTATTCATACTATCGATATCCTGGCTACCAGAGATGACGGCGTTGCCAAATACCATGTCGGCGTTGGCATCCTCTCCGCTCTGCCTGGTGAAGAGGAAGTACGGCTTGAAGAGCTGTTTAAATTCGATACTCGCGCCTATGATATGGGAATAAATTACAAAGTCGTCATCGCTATCCCGAAACTCGGCCAAGAAGCTATAAAATTTGCTGAAAGGCAGAATATCGGCATCTTCGAGGCAAATGACCTTGAAGCGCTCATATCCTTCCTTAACAATAAAGCGCATCCGTCGCCGTCAGGGCAGATTAGCGATAAGGTGCGCTCTCTTGCAGATCGGGAAGGAACGGATACTCAAACTCTCCTGGCTTCATATCTCAGAGAACGGGGTTATGAAGTTTTTGAAAAAGCACGGATCTCCGGGAAATCGGGTGCGGAGCATGACTTCGATATCTATGCGCGACGTGATGACGTTATCGTCAGGCCGACAATCGCCGTCGATATCATCACTGCCGATCCCGGACAGATGGTTGGCATCGATAAGATAGCACAGTTCGATGCTGAAGCATATGATGTCGGCATTAGAAACAAGGTAGCGATCGGACACCCGCAAATCAATGCCCAGGCAAAGCAATTTGCCAAACAGCAGCGCATACGCGCCTTTGACATCTATGAGTTGAAGAGCCTGCTCATCACGTTAATAAAATAACAATATCAGATATCCAAATTTCGTACGCTGGCTGCATGAGCTTGAATAAAGGATTTCCGTGGGGCGACTTCCGTGCCCATCAACATCTGAAAAATCATATCTGCAGACATGGCATCTTCCACCTCAACACGTAACAACGTCCGCGACGCAGGATTCATAGTAGTATTCCACAATTGCTCCGGGCTCATCTCACCAAGCCCCTTGTACCGCTGGACATCAACCTTCTGGCTCTTCAGTTCTTTCAGCTTCGCTTCGCGCTCTTTGTCCGAGTAAATCCAGTAATGCTGCTTGCCTGCCTGGATACGATAGAGAGGCGGCTGTGCTATATACAAATGCCCCTCGGTAATAACCTGCATGACATTCCTGTAAAAGAAGGTCAATAGGAGAGTCCGTATATGCGCTCCATCAACGTCCGCATCGGTCATAATAATGATACGGTCATAGCGCAGCTTGGAAAAATCCATTTGATCGCCGAACCCGACGCCAAGCGCTGTAATCAATGCCCTGATCTCATCATGCTGCAGCAGCTTGTCTTTGGGAGCTTTTTCAACATTTAATATTTTACCCTTTAATGGGAGGATAGCCTGGAATCGACGATCCCTGCCCTGTTTGGCGGAACCACCGGCTGAATCACCCTCTACCAGATAGAGCTCACATTCCTTTGGATCCTTTTCCGAGCAATCAGCGAGTTTCCCGGGCAGCGTTCCGGCATCGAGGGCGCTCTTTCGGAGAACGAGATCTCGCGCTTTCCTCGCTGCCTCCCTCGCCTTAAACGACATTATGCTTTTTTCAATGATCGATTGTGCTTCATCGGGGTGCTGCTCAAGATAAATTGTCAGCCCATCGGATACCACCGATTCCACCTGCGTTTTTATCTCTGGGTTCCCCAGCTTGGCTTTCGTTTGCCCTTCAAATTGCGGCTCGGATAAACGAACGCTGATAACAGCAGTCAATCCTTCACGGACATCGTCTCCCGATAAATTAGGATCGTTCTCCTTCAACAGTTTATTCTTTCTGGCATAATCGTTAAGGATACGTGTCAGCGAAGCGCGAAAACCCGTCAGATGGCTGCCGCCATCGATTGTATTCACACAATTGGCAAAACTGAGCACTGTCTCTGAAAAACCATCGGTATACTGCAGCGCTGTCTCAACTGATGCACCGTTTACGTCGCCGGAAATATAGATCGGTTGACGATGCAAAACGGTACGATTCTTGTTCATTCTGTTAACCAGGCTGGCAATGCCATCTTCAAAATAGAAACTGGTCTCTCTCTCCGTTCTTTCATCATGAAATCTGATCTCAAGCTTCTTATTCAGATAACACAACTCTCTGAACCGTTGTGACAGCGTGTTAAAATCATACGCCAGCTCACCGAAAATCTCGGAATCAGCCAGAAAAGTTATTGTCGTGCCCGACTCATTGGGATCACAATCACCGACGATCTCCACATCAGTCAAAGGAACGCCTCTGCTATATTCCTGGAAATAAACTTTACCCTGACGTTTCACCGATACCTTAAACCAAAGTGACAGTGCGTTAACAACGGATGCGCCCACACCATGCAATCCGCTTGATACCGTATAGCTTTTACCTCCGAACTTTGCCCCGGCATGGAGGATGGTCATGACCGTTTCCAGCGCAGACTTATTCGTCGAGGGATGAATATCAACCGGAATGCCGCGTCCGTTATCGATAATCGTAATAGAGTTGTTGCTGTGAATCGTCACCTCTGTAAGATTACAGTATCCAGCCATGGCTTCATCAATGGTATTGTAAACGATCTCATAGACAAGATGGTGAAGACCATGCTCATCAGTGCTGCCGATGTACATCCCGGGACGCTTCCGAACTGCTGTAAGACCATCAAGCACACTGATATCTTCAGCATT
>DNCV01000044.1:16237-16778 GCA_003484395.1 Dehalococcoidia bacterium | reverse complement strand
AGGGGGAGGGATTACCGTGTTATCTATGAGTTGAAGCACAAAACCAGAGTCTTGATTATCCGTTATATTGCACATCGCTCCGAAACTTATCATCTTAAATAGTTTTCCCTGAAAAAATCTGTTTGTACTGCTCCCCATCCATTCTTGAATGTCTATTATAGAACTGAACGATGGAGTGTTCAATGTATATGCTTGCTATTATTCCTGTTGCAAGGTGCTATAATGATTTAAATGACAATGGAGGACATTCTGTGGGAAATGTAGTCATTACTCTTGATGCTCAGGAGGTGGACAGATTAGAGCAGGTGCTGATGGATCGGGATATCGAGGGAGCATGGCAATTGCTCGCTGAGATACGCATACGGGTGAGAAGGCAAAAGGATATTCACTGCGGAATTGAAAAGTTGCGCAGGTGGTGACTAGTCGGCGTCTTCGCGATCCTGATTTGCACTGTACTCTGCGTCCGGCGATAATTACATAAACGGAGGGGAAGTATGGTGAACAATATTAAGGTCTATTCGACTCCTCATTGTCCCTGGTG
>DNCV01000044.1:15235-16212 GCA_003484395.1 Dehalococcoidia bacterium | reverse complement strand
ATGATCAATAAAACGGGACATATCAGTGTACCGGTAATTGATATAGATGGCGATATCATTGTGGGCTATGATGAAGCATTGTTGAAGGAAAAGCTGGGCTTAGCTAAATTCTAAAATGGGGAGGGAAAAGGCATGGCGGTTAAAAAGGTAGGTGAACATTATCGCTGTAAGGTTTGCGGCAATGAAGTGACGGTGACAAAAGTCGGCGGCGGTACGCTCGTCTGCTGCGGGAAGGAGATGGATCTTACCAGATAGCTTTCCCGATAGTTCGGCACTTTCACGGAAGTTTGATATCGGGTAGATTAATAAGGAGGCGCATGTTATGACCAATGAACGATTGAAAGTTTTGAACGTTCTTGCGTATGCAATTCAAATGGAGACCGATGGCAAGCGATACTATGAACAGGCGGGGAAAGCTGCAATTAATAAACTTGGCAAAGAGATGTATCTGTGGCTGGCCAGACAGGAAGACAAACATAAAATAGCGTTTGAAAAAATATATGAATCGATGCAGGGAACAGCCGGATGGCCGGCGCTATCATTTGTGCAGGAGACTCGCAGCGGCCTGAGGACTCTGTTTGCTGAAGCNNAAAGAGATGGAGTTGAAATCGCGCAACTATTATGAAAATCAGGCTGCCGATATTGCGTCCTCCACGGAAAAAGCTTTCTATCTGGCACTGGCTGCCGAAGAACGGGGTCATTATCTGACACTGGTTGATTATAAAGAATATCTGATTGATCCTGCCGGTTACTTTCTCAAATCCGAGCATCATTCTCTTGACGGAGGTTAAACAGCGCATGACGGCAATAAAAGAAAATTTAATGGAGATACGGGATCTGGTGGTGGAGGTCGGGGACAAAGAGATTCTGCACGGCGTGAATTTGAATATCCATGCCGGTGAGACGCACGTGTTGTTTGGTCCCAACGGAAGCGGTAAAAGTACGCTGTTGATGACGATCATGGGTTCACCGCGATA
>DNCV01000044.1:0-15205 GCA_003484395.1 Dehalococcoidia bacterium | reverse complement strand
GTGCAGCGTCCTCCGGTGGTCCGCGGTGTGAAAACACGCGATATGGTTGCCGCCTGCGCAGGCAGACGACAGCTTGAAGAATCCATCGATTCTATGGCGGGCAGGGCTGATATGTCCGATTTCCTTGAGAGGGATATCAACTACGGGTTCTCCGGGGGCGAGGTGAAAAGATCTGAGCTATTGCAGTTGCTGGCGCAGCAGCCCGATCTTGCCTTGCTTGACGAACCGGAATCGGGAGTTGATCTGGTGAACATTGCCCTGATCGGTAAATTGATAAATGAATTATTGCAGAAAGAGCATCACCTTCGGGATCGTAATCGCAGCGGGCTGATTATTACCCATACCGGTCATATTCTTGAATATGTCAGCGCCAGGACGGGATATGTGATGATGAACGGTGTGGTGGTTTGTGAGGGTGACCCTAAGGAGATATTGGAAACTATTAAAAAGAAAGGGTATGAGGAATGCCGGAAATGCGCGATGTAAATACTTCAAAGGAAGTAATAGAAAAGGCGGAATCCGCCCGGGCAAAACAGGCAAAGTTCGGACAGGATATTTCCCTCGATTCTTATGCGGAGAGCGCTGAACCGATCGAGTATCAGGACGATTTATCACGATTGCCTCAGGCAGCTAAAGATAGGATGCTGGAAGTCGGGGTAGTTACCGATGGTTCAATCAAACGTTCCGGTACCGTAGTTCAGATGGATTCGTCGGTTATCCACAGCCTGATGAAACAGGACAATGTTGAGGTGATGAGTACAAATCAGGCGATGAAGAAGCACGGCTGGCTGTCCGATTATCTGTGGAAAGCTGTAGCTGTCGATGCGGACAAATATACCGCTCACGTTGAGCTGCATCACAGCGACGGCTATTTTATCCGCTCGCTGCCGGGCAGCAAGAGCATGTATCCGGTACAGGCGTGTTTGTATCTCAACAAAAGGAATCTGGCACAGACGGTACACAATATCATCATAGCTGAAGAGAATTCGGAGTTGCATATTATTACAGGCTGCACCTCCGGCGGCAAAAATGAGCCAGGATTGCATCTCGGCGTCTCAGAATTCTATGTGAAGAAAGGTGCGAAGGTCAGCTTTACCATGATTCATAACTGGGATCCTCAAATAGCGGTTCGCCCCCGCACCGGCATCATTGTTGAGGAAGGCGGCATGTTTATCAGCAATTATGTCATTATGAAGCCGGTGCAGACGCTGCAGACGAATCCGGTGGCACGATGCCTCGGCGACAATGCAGTCGTCAGATTTAACAGCATCCTGGTAGCACAGCAGGGATCGTCCTTGGATATAGGCTCGCAGGTTATACTTGACGGCAAAGGGTCGCGAACGGAGATCGTCTCACGGGCGATAACAACCGGAGGCCTGATTACGGCACGGGGTTATATAGAGGGGAATGCTCCCGATGTGAAGGGGCATCTTGAATGCCGCGGCCTTATACTTGGCGAGAAAGGCGTGATTCATGCTATCCCTGAGCTGAAAGGGCAGATAGCGGGCATAGACCTTTCTCATGAAGCTGCGGTCGGCAAAATCGCTGAGGAAGAAGTTGAATATCTGATGATGCGCGGCCTGACCCGTGATGAGGCAACTGCGACTATCGTCAGAGGGTTTCTCAGGGTGGATATCGAAGGGCTGCCTGAAGAGCTTAATCAGGAGCTCCGTCATGCTGTCGAGGCCAGTGAAAAAGACATTATGTAGCTAAGAGGGGGTATCGGATGAATACAAAGGCTTTCTATTCTATCAGCTACGGATTATATATCATAAGCTCAAAGCTGGACGCTAAAATAAACGCTCAGATAGCGAATACCGTTTTTCAGGTTTGTTCCGAGCCGCCGATTATAGCGGTGGCGCTTAACAGAAAGAATTATACGCATGAGTTCATTACCAGGAGCGGCGTGTTTGCAGTATCCATTCTGTCGCAGGACACACCGCTGTCTTTCATCGGCGATTTCGGTTTTAAATCCGGCAGAGATACTGACAAATTCAAAAATGTGAACTATCGTGTCGGACAGACGGGTGCGCCGATCGTGCTCGATAATGCGCTGGCGTTTATTGAGGCAAAGGTAATCAATCATCTCGATGTCGTTACTCACACCATATTTGTCGGCGGGGTGGTCGAATGTGATGTGCTCAAGGATGGTAGCCCCTTGACGTATGCGTATTATCAGCAGGTAAAGCGAGGAACAACGCCGAAGACTGCACCAAGCTATATCGAATCGAAAAAGGAGGTTGCAACGGGTATGCCGAAATACATATGTACTATTTGCGGGTATATCTACGATCCTGAAAAAGGCGATCCCGATAGCGGCATAGCGCAGGGCACCCCGTTTGAGAAGCTGCCTGCCGATTGGGTATGTCCCGTCTGCGGAGCTACCAAAGACCAGTTTGAAAAGCAGAACTAAAGACAGAATAAGTACTCGTTCGATACATCAAGGAGGTGATTTTATATGAAGCCACGTGTCGTTCGCGATGATGTTTATGCTGTCGGCGCTGTCGATTGGGATCGGAGATTGTTCGATTCGCTCATTCCGCTTCCCGATGGCACCAGTTACAATGCGTATTTGGTGAAGGGTAGCGAAAAAACACTGCTTGTCGATACAGTTGATCCGACGATGAAAGATGTTCTTTTAGAGCGCCTGGATGCGTTGAACGTAAAGAAGCTTGATTATGTTATCGCCCATCATGCGGAACAGGATCACTCCGGTGCGCTGCCATTCGTTCTGGAAAGGTTTCCCGAAGCAAAGCTTATCGTTTCGGATAAATGCAAGAAAATGCTGGTGGACCTGCTGCTTATTCCCGAGGAGAGATTTATGGTGGTTGGCGATAAAGAACGTATCTCCCTCGGCAACAAGACTCTTGAGTTTATTTACACACCGTGGGCGCACTGGCCGGAGACTATGGTCACCTATTTGAAGGAAGCGGAGATTCTGTTCTCCTGCGATTTCTTCGGATCGCACCTGGCCGCGTCCGATCTTTTTATACGCGATGAGGGGCAGGTACATGAGGCGGCAAAGCGGTATTTTGCCGAGATTATGATGCCGTTCCGTGCCATTATTCAGAAAAATCTGGAAAAGTTGAAGGACTACGCTATCGCTATGATTGCGCCAAGCCACGGACCGATATATACCAGACCGGAGTTCATCCTTCAGTTGTATCACAGATGGGCATTCGATGAGCCGAAGAATATCGTTGTTCTACCCTATATTTCCATGCACGGCAGCACAAAAAGGATGGTGCATTATTTCGTTGATGCTCTTGCGGAGCGGGGTGTGCTTGTAAAGCAGTTCGATCTGGCAGTGACGGACATCGGGAAATTGGCGATGTCGCTGGTGGATGCTGCTACCGTGGTTCTCGGCACGCCGACCGTTCTCGCCGCGGCGCATCCGATGGTTGCCTATGCGGCATTTCTGGCAAATGCCCTCCGTCCGAATTTGAAATTCGCTTCCATTATTGGCTCCTATGCCTGGGGCGGGAAGACTGTGGAACAGCTTGCCGGTATGATACCCAATTTGAAAGTTGAGGTACTTGATCCTGTACTTTGTCTCGGCTATCCACGCGAAGCTGATCTGGCGAAGCTCGATGCGCTTGCGGATTCTATAGCACAAAAGCATAAAGAGAAAGGATACGTATAATCTTTTTTCTCGCATGACGGGGGCGTATATTGTCGGAGACACCAGCAACCAAAAAATCTGTCTTTCCTGTATCAGGTATGACCTGTGCATCATGTGTTGCCCGCGTTGAAGAAGCCCTTTCAGATGTCCCGGGTGTGGTCTCCGTTGCTGTGAACCTCGCTTCGGAGAAAGCGACGGTCGAATATCTTGACAATGTCTCGTTTGCTGATCTTCGTCAGGCAGTGCGGGACGCCGGTTATGATCTTGGCACTGAGACGCAGACACTTGAAGATGTTTCCATGACGTCAGCACGTGAGATTGGGAAACTGCGTCTGAGGCTCATCGTTGCTGTTGTCCTGGCAGCGATTATCATGGTTCTGAGCATGATAGGCATGGGACATATGTGGGGATTCCTGCTATGGGCACTGGCGACCCCAGTACAGTTCTGGGCAGGTTTGCGGTTTTACCGCGGCGCCTGGGGTGCATTGAAGCATCGCCGCGCTGATATGAATACGCTGGTGGCGGTCGGTACATCTGCTGCGTATGTGTATAGCGTCGTTGCTGTGCTCTTCCCTCATCTTTTCACCGCTGCGAACATCGAGCCGAGTCTGTATTTCGATACGTCATCCACGATCATTGCTCTGATCCTTCTCGGGCGCTTCCTTGAAGCGCGCGCCAAGGGACAAACATCGGAGGCGATTAAGAAGCTTGTTCATCTCAGCCCGAAGGTTGCCCTTGTCCTTCGCAACGGCAAAGAGGAGAAGATACCTGTAGAAGATGTTGTAGTCGGCGATATCATCATTGTCCGTCCCGGCGAACAGGTGCCTGTTGACGGCATTATCAGGGAAGGATACTCCAGCATCGACGAGTCAATGATTACCGGTGAGAGTATCCCGGTAGAAAAGCAGGCCGGTGATGAGATTATTGGCGCTACTATCAATAAAACCGGCAGTTTTCAATTCGAGGCTAAACGGGTAGGTAAGGACACCACCCTTGCCAGGATAATCCGTCTGGTTGATGAGGCGCAGGGAAGTAAAGCGCCGATTCAACGGCTTGCCGATGTCATAGCGAATTACTTTGTCCCGGCGGTCATCGGCATCGCCATAGTCACTTTTTTAATCTGGTATTTTCTCGGGCCGCAGCCGCCGCTGACCTATGCGTTATTGAATTTTGTCGCTGTGCTCATTATCGCCTGTCCCTGCGCCCTGGGGCTGGCAACGCCCACAGCGATCATTGTCGGCGCAGGTAAAGGTGCTGAGCATGGTATTTTATTCAGGAGTGCCGAAGCGCTGGAGCGTGCCGGCGGTATTACCGCCGTATTACTCGATAAAACCGGCACCCTGACGCGGGGAGAACCTGTTGTTACGGATATCGAAGCACTCGCTGCTTTCACGACTGAAGAGATTCTCCGTATAGCAGCATCGGCGGAACGAGTATCCGAGCATCCCTTGTCTCAGGTGATTGTTACAGATGCGCAACATAAAGGACTGGAACTGGTACAGCCGGAGAACTTCAAGGCATTGCCCGGACGAGGCATTGAGGCAGTCGTTGACGGTAAACAGGTGCTAATGGGCAATATGCGATTGCTACAGGAACGGCATATCAACCTCGGAGATATGGAAGCGAGATCTGCCCCTCTTTTTGAACAGGGCAAAACGGTGATGTTTCTTATTGTTGATAACGAAGCTGCCGGTATTATTGCACTCGCTGATACCTTGAAGCCGGATGTCAGGGATGCTATTCAAACGCTGCATCGCATGGGCATTGAAACGATTATGATTACCGGCGATAACAGGCGAACGGCCGAGGCTATTGCGAAGGAGGCTGGCATCAATGATGTGATTGCTGAGGTTCTGCCGGAGCACAAGGCGGCTGAAGTGAAGAAGTTACAGGAGAAGAAAGTCGTTGCTATGGTGGGTGACGGTATAAATGATGCTCCGGCGCTGGCACAGGCCGATATCGGCATTGCTATCGGCACCGGTACCGATATCGCTATTGAAAGCGCTGCACTTACGCTCATCAGCGGTGACTTGATGGGCGTGGTAACTGCGATCTCGCTCAGCAAACGGACAATGCGAACGATCAGACAAAACCTGTTTTGGGCATTCGCTTACAATGTGATTCTGATACCCGTAGCTGCAGGCGTTCTCTATCTCATTTTTGGTCAAACCGGGGTTCCGGAAGGGCTTCGGTTTTTTCTCGGCAACTACGGTTTCCTGAATCCGATGCTGGCGGCGGCGGCAATGGCGGCAAGCTCGGTGACTGTGGTATCAAACTCATTGCGTCTGCGCGGATTTAAACCGGCAAAGCCCAATAAATAAAATGGAGGTGCGTTATGGCAATTGATCCCGCTTGTGTTTATATCAAACTACTCACAGATCCAATGAGAGTCTGGTCTCGCCTGCCGGCATCTTTTTGCGGCTGAAGCAATGTTCATTCATTATTATTTTCATTTATTGCAACCAAATTGATATTGAGTATAAAGTAGTCACATCCTGGGAGAATATGATAAGAATGGTTGTGAATCATAGAGATCTTTTGAAAACGTGCTACAATAATCTTTAAGGAGGCGGATATGACAAACAAAGAGATTATTGCTTTATTGAATAAGGACCTCGAAGACGAGCATGGCGCCATTGTTCAATATCTATCTCATGCCTATGCGATAGGTGAAGGGGAGATGAGCTGCGAGATCGAGGCGATTGCGCGCGATGAAATGCGTCATCTCGATTGGCTTGCTGAGGCTATTGTTGATCTCGGCGGTACGCCAAGTTTAACTCGTGGAACAATGAAGATGACCGGCAAAACTGTCCCCGTCTGGATGGGCAATAACGTGAAGCTGGAGGAGGGGGCGATTGCAGCATATACGGAGCACATCAGGCTTATCGGCAACAGAAAAATTAAACGGCTGTTGAAGCGTATTTTATCGGACGAGAAATCTCATCACGGCGATTTCGTCCACTTTGTCGATAAAGCGAAGAAGGAAAAGATGAAGGACAGCAGGGGCAATGCTTCTGACAATGTGACAAAAGTCCTGGACTGGGGTATTGCTCATGAATATACTGTCATCTTACAGTATTTATTCCACTCGTACATGGCAAAAGATGATCATTTCAAAGAAGAGATGCAGGATCAGGCGATTAATGAGATGCAGCATCTGGGATGGCTGGCGGAAAAGATGATCGATAAGGGCGGCAGTCCGATTATAGAACATACAAAAGTTGATATGGCGATGAAGAAACCGGCGATGCTGAAAGCGGATATCGCTATCGAGAAAAAAGTTGCTGCCGAGTATGATCGCGCTGCAAAAGAGATAGGCGACGGCAAGGTGAAGAAGCTGCTGAAACGTATACGGGACAATGAACTATACCATATTGAGGTATTTAACGATCTGTCGAAGGGCAAATAAATAACCGATTGAGGAGGATGGCAATGGCATATACTGCAAAGGATTACGGCACTCTTATCGGCATGCAGGGATTCAGTGAGGCTTTACTGAAAAACCATTTTACTCTGTATCAGGGCTACGTTACAAATACCAATAAGGTAACGGATACCCTCGCTGCTATGATGAAGGACGGCAAGATCGGCACACTTGAGTATGCGGAATTGAAGAGACGCTTCGGCTGGGAGTTCAACGGCATGCGTTTACACGAGTATTATTTTGAAAATCTCGGCGGGAAAACAGCGTTGAATAAGTTGGGTAAATTGGGGAAGAAACTTGTTGAGGATTTCGGCAGCTATGAGGACTGGGAGAAGGATTTCAGGGGTGTTGGGGCAATGCGGGGCATCGGTTGGGCTGTTCTTTATCAGGACAATGTAACGAAGAAGCTGATGAATCAATGGATCAATGAACACGATATCGGCCATCCCGCCGGCTGTGCTCCGATTTTAATCATGGACGTATTCGAGCATGCCTTCATCCTTGACTACGGACTGAAGCGCGCCGATTACATCGAATCCTTCTTCAAGAATATCAACTGGGCTGCAGTTGAAGGCAGGGTACTCTGACGGTTTGACGGATTGTCAGAATTATCAATCAGTTGATCACGTTCATTGGAGGTCGTATCGGCCATATGGCTGATACGACCTCATCATACTGCCGTTGAAAAACTACCCTCAATCCTGATTTATTTCTATTGCCTATACCGTACACTTAACGTTTGTGAGGTTTGATATCTATGTCTGCAACAGTATCTTTATTCAAAACCGGTAAAACCGGATTTGTACGAAGCAGGGAGATTCCTGTTTTATTTGGAAATCACGGTGTAACGCTTCACGGCAAAGTGCTGCTGCCGGCTGGTGCCGGCGTCCATAACCCGGTTCCCGGCGCTATTCTGTGCCACGGCTTCGGTGCAGGGCATAAGGCAATGGAATCCAGCGCACTGCTGCTAGCTAATCGCGGGATAGCTGCTATTGTTTTTGATCTCCGGGGACATGGCGAAAGCGGCGGCGTACTTGATGACGGCTGCTATGAAGATATTCTCGATGCATATCAGGTGTTCACCGCATTGCCGGAGATAGATGAGTCTAGTATTGCGCTGATCGGGCACAGCCTTGGCGCGTTTTCTTCGATCCTGGCTGCTCAAAAACTGAAGAAAAAGCCTAAGGCGATCGTTGCGTTGTCCTGTCCGGCCGATGTTGAGAGTAAGGTACTGGCAGTGTCTTCCTTTCGTGCTTTGCTGTGGTTGCGAAAGGTAATCGGCTGGTTCTGGAGTTTAACCATGCGTTACAGCGGCCTTACCGTCAGGATTAACTGGAAGAAATTTCTTGGAGTATGGGCAAAGGCGAAGATATCTGTGGCGCTTTCTGATCTTGGTGAATGTGCCAAGCTGTTTGTCTTTTGTAGAGATGACACAATAACGCCGTATAGACGGTTTTCTCGTATTTTTGACAAAGTAAAGGGGAACAAGAAACAGATAGTAACCTGCGGGACTCATTCAACACCGATCGAAGCGGAGATACTTCGTTTTGAATGGGTTGGTTGGACAGTTTCCGCGTTGACCTCATAGCAATACGCTGTTACCTCCTTTTCGCAAGTAAGGGACGGATCGTTGATCCGTCCCTTACTGTTTTCTGAAAAGCTTTCGAGATGGAGCTTTAAGCCCGTTACAAAGCGCCGTCAAGGCGGTTCATCACCAACCCTGTCGGCAGTTTAGGATGGAAGAACGTTGATTTCCTTGGCACCCTGTCTTTGGCATCTGCGATCGCTTTTATCGTCATCAATGAGATGGGGTCGAGCAGGAAAGAGAGCTGGAACTCCCCCGTTTCCACAAGTCTCATAGCATGCTCAATGCTGGGTGTATAGGCAATCAGGTCGGTTTCTTCGGTGATGCCCATCAGGTGTTCAAGAATTACGTGCTGCACAATGCATGCTTCAAGTTTTTTATAGGCTTCGGATCTATTTTCGGGCATGATATCATGCAGTGACACTCCCGTACGCAATTTCAACGCCAGCACACGGTGCGGCTCCAATCCCACTGCCATGATGCAGGCATCCTGTGTGTATGGCACCTTGCTGCCGCTCAGAGGAAGGGAAGTCACTTCGAAGTATTTCTGCAGCTTTGCAGGAAGCTCGTGCATGATTTTATCGGGCAGATTCTTGAGAAGCCTGTGAATGGGCATTATCAATAGGCCGGGATCTGAGAAGGATGTCAGCGTCATCATGACGTAGTTATACGTCTCATCGCCGGTGAATGCCTCTCTCTGGCGTCTCTCGTCACGGTACGCCAGAGCCGTTTCATATCTGTGGTGGCCGTCTGCGATATAGATGGGTTTGGTGACCATGAAATGGCTGACCCTCTGGACAAACTCCGGTTCATTTGCTTTCCAGACACGGTGTGTTTCAGATCCTCGCTTGATTTCAAAGAGCAATTTGCTGTCAAGCAGCTTTCCCTGCATCAGTTTTGCGATGCGCTGCCCAGGGTCTTCATACAGGCCGAAAACAGGGCTGGTATTTGCGGCGCAGGCACGTATCAGTTGCAGCCTGTCTGCCTTTGCTTTCGCTATAGTGTACTCGTGTGGGATAATGATGTTCTTTTCCCACGGCTCGAGATGAACGCAGGCGATAAGCCCCATACGTACTTTCGTGTCATCCCCGTATTCGAAACTGTGCTCATGGATATAGTACGTCGGCGTCGTATCAGCCTCAAGTATTCCGTTCTTCAGCCATTCGCTGAAGGTGCTTGCGGCCCGTGTATATTTGTTATTGGTATCCGTATCCTCCGGTGACTCTATGGGATGTTCAACATGAATGACGTTGTACTGGTGTTTCTTGTGGTATGCCTTTTGTTCTTCGGGAGAAATAACATCGTATGGCGGGCAAATGATGGACGCCATCTGGTGGGCAAATTTTTTGCTGTATCGTACACCCCTAAAAGGGCTAATGTCGGCCACGTCAAATCCTCCTGTTTACAAATAATTTGTCAGACCACCGCGCCACGCTTGCTCCATATCGTCCAGCGATATATCGATAAATCCCTTAATGGTTAATCGAGTACCGCCGGTAGTTCCCAGTTTTGTGACGGGCGCCTGCCATTTCGCAGCGATTCTCTCGAGTCTAATCGACTGCTTTGGGCTGACAGAGACTAAAATACGTGATTGCGCTTCGCCGAACAGAGCAGCATCCAATCGACCGTTAATGGCGAAATCGCTGCCTGAAAAACCGAGCTTATTCGGTATGCAGCACTCTGCAAGGCAGACCAGCAATCCTCCGTCAGAACAATCATGTGCCGAATTGATGATGCCTTTGGCAATGAGCTCTATACAACAGCGCTGGACGGATTTTTCCAGGGCAAGGTCAATGGCCAGATCTCCTTTCACAATGCCGTGGATAACGTCAAGGTATTCGCTGCCGCTGAGGCTCGAGGTATCAGCCTGTTTATTCCCCAGCAGATAGACCGCGTTTCCTTCCTGCGTAAATCCCTGCGAGCAATGTTTTGCAGCATCCTCAATGAGTCCCACCATGCCGGTGACCGGCGTCGGGTAAATAGCCTCGCCTCTGGCTTCGTTGTAGAGGCTGACATTGCCGCTGATAACGGGAACTTTCAATTCACGACAGGTACGTGCCATGCCTTTAATACATTCGCGCAACTGGTAAGCAACATCGTTCCTTTCCGGATTACCGAAGTTCAAACAGTTGGTCATGGCGATAGGCGTTGCGCCGCTGCACGCCAGATTGCGGGCTGCTTCAGCAACGGATATGACTCCTCCGATGTATGGGTTGATATAGCAATACCGTCCGTTCCCGTCCGAGGTCATGGCGATCGCTTTTTTCGTGCCCATTATTCGGAGCACCGCAGCATCGCTGCCGGGCAGTACTACCGAATTATTGCCTACCTGATGATCATACTGGCGGTACACGGAATGTTTGCTGCAGATGTNNATGCTTGGCGATGCTAGCAACTGAAGTAATGCCGGTTTTAGCTTCTTCAGCGAAAGGTCTGTTACCGAGTTGACGTTGAATGATTGAATCGTTTCGAGCCAAGCCGGTTTCCTCGGTCGTGATCTGTATATCGGCGGTGAATTAAGGATGTTCACCGGCGCTTTTGCAACAATTTTCTCACCTTCGGCTATCGTTGCCATGCCATCACTGGTGACATGACCGATAACGTCGGATCGGAGACCCCATTTATCAAACAGCGCTTTCACCTTGTCTTCATAACCTTTTTTGGCTACGACCAGCATCCGTTCCTGTGATTCCGACAGCATAATTTCGTACGGGTTCATACCCTTTTCGCGTCTGGGCGCTTTGAGCACATCGATAAAGATGCCACCCCCGCCTTTTGATGCCGATTCAACGCTGGAGCTGGTCAATCCGGCTGCGCCGAGATCCTGAATGCCCACGACCCAGTCGGTCTGGGCAAGCTCGAGGCAAGCTTCAATGAGCAGCTTTTCCAGAAAAGGATTGCCTACCTGTACCGTAGACCGCAGCTCACGCTGCTCTTCGAATGTTCTCGATGCCAGTCCTGAGGCTCCATGAAGGCCGTCGCGTCCGGTATCGGCGCCGACGAGGATCAGTAAATTGCCTTCTCCCGATGCCCGTGATGACACGAGCGATCCTGATTTGGCGATGCCGAGACAAAAGGCATTAACCAGCGGATTGCCTGAATAGCAATCTGCGAAATAAATTTCACCGCCGACATCGGGGATACCGAGACAGTTGCCGTAGCTGGCAATGCCGCCAACGACGCCGTTGAGCAAATAGCGGTTACGATCGTTATTGAGATGACCGAACCGAAGGGAATTCATTAATGCGATTGGTCTTGCTCCCATGGTAAATATATCGCGTACGATGCCGCCAACGCCTGTGGCTGCGCCCTGCGTGGGCTCGATCGCTGACGGATGGTTATGCGATTCCATCTTAAATACGATTGTCAGCCCATCACCGATGTCAACAGCGCCGGCGTTCTCTTCGCCTGTTTTAGTCCTGACCCGTTTCCCCTTCGTGGGGAAATATTTAAGCAGTGCCTTGGAGTGTTTGTAGCCGCAGTGCTCGCTCCATAACGCACCGAACATGCCGAGCTCCACCTCGGTCGGCTCTCGTCCCAGTTTATCGACGATGAGGTCGTATTCTTTGCGGCTCAGCGCTATTTCATCGAGTTGTTCTTTAGTGACCGGCAATGATCGACTCCCAGATTATATTTCCGTCTGTGCTGCCAAGAATTGCTTCACAGGATCGCTCAGGATGAGGCATCATGCCGAGGACATTGCCTCGTTTGTTGATGATGCCGGCGATGTTATTCATCGAGCCGTTGGGATTGGCCTCCTTTGTTATCTCGCCGTCCGCAGTGCCATAACGGAATACCACGCGTTTTTCCTGTTCCAGCGCTTTTATCAGTGTCTCATCGGCGTAATATCTGCCATCGTAGTGAGAGATCGGTATTTTCAACACCTGTCCCTGCACACAGCGGTTCGAAAACGGCGTCGCTGTATTTTCTGTTTTCAAATATGTCCACTGACATCGGTATTCAAGATGCTCATTGGTTAGCAATGCCCCAGGCAGCAGTCCCGATTCACATAAGATTTGGAATCCGTTGCAGATGCCGATTACGGGTTTGCCTTTTGCGGCGAACTGCTCAATCGATGCCATTACCGGCGAGAAACGGGCGATGGCGCCGGGGCGCAGATAATCGCCGTAGGAAAAGCCCCCGGGGATGACAAGGCAATCGTAATCCGAGAGGTCTGTTTCTTTGTGCCAGATGTACTGCGCTTTCTGTCCGAGCATCGTATGAATGGCGTAGTAGCAATCGCGATCGCTCCACGTGCCCGGGAAAACAACTATGCCGAATTTCATATTCTGTAATCCTGGATAAAAATAATAGCAGCTTTCACCGCTGAATAGTACTGTTTGTGTTGCGTTTGTTCAAGTTTATGGGTTGCGAAGGTGAACTAAAGCTTGCTCAGGAGCTCCGTAACGATCGTATTGACCTCCTGCCCGTCCGCTCGCCCCTTTGTCTGCGGCATGAGTTTGGACATAACCTTGCCTTTGTCCGCCGGCCCCTTTGCTCCGACCTCTTCGATGACCTTCTTTGCGATAGCTACAATATCATCACGGCTCATCTGCTGTGGAAGATAGGTAATGAGGATGTCAAGCTCTGCTTTCTCTTTGGCAACGAGATCAGGACGATTGCCTTTATCATAGGCTTCGATGCTTTCCCTGCGTTGTTTTGCCTCTTTACTGATGACGGCCAAAACACCAGTGTCATCGAGCGTCTTCTGCTGGGCAATCTCAGCATAATTGATTGCTGAGAGAACAAGCCTGAGCACAGAGCAGCGCAACTTATCTCCCCCCTTGAGGGATTTTTCCATATCTGCTCTTATTGTTTGAGCCAGAGACATTGCAGTTTACCTTCTAGCAGTTTTGCGTCTTTTCTGAGCTTCTTTGCGTTTTCGTTTAATGCTGGGTTTTTCAAAGAATGCGCGGCGGCGCACTTCACTCAGAACACCCGATTGTTCCACTCTTTTGGTAAAACGCCGCAGCAGGCTTTCGAAGCTTTCCCCTTCATTAAGTTTTACATCACTCACTAATGATCACCCTGTCCTTTTCTATCGCAAAATTGTTGATGTCCGGCCTTTTGCCCAGACGCAGCATTGTATCGTTTTTACCGCTGAGTGTCAAACGGAATAGGTGGTGGTTCCAACTTGTTCAAAACAATCCAATAAGTCTTCGTAGGTTCCTCTGCCTCCAATAAAATCCCAAAATTCGGCTCCTACCTTTAGTTCGTGATCTAAATCCAACATACCTTTCATTGTCCACCTATCATATGGTTGAGGTTCATAGGGATTATAGGGAATGGCAATAACAGTATGAATTTTTACATTCGGATTTGATGCACAGGCGGCTGCAACCCATTCCAGCAAAGTTCTCTTAAATTCTTTGAAACCGCCGGCATTTGGCTTTGCGGTTTTTATATCAAACAGATACTGCTCATTTGAAGATGTTTCAAGGAACAAGTCGACTTTTGTGGGCTTTACCTTTCGCATCTGCCCCGATTGACAGACTCGTCTGATTACTTTAATTTCCTTGGCTTTATCTGGTGATCTTATTGCTGTCGTTAAATCATCCATTATTTTTTGTATTTCGAAAAGTGCACTTTATACTGCAGGAATTCTTTTGTATACTTAACGAATGTATGCTTTGCGCGCCCTGGTGAAATTTAATTCCTCTGCGGAATGTGCGTAAGCGTCTATTGATTCTCAGGAGAATCGGAATCAATGAAGGTAACACGAGGATACAATATGCAGGTGCTAAGTCTGGTTATCGGCATTTTTTCCATACTTGTATTCGTTCTTGCTACGATTCCCCTCCTTGCCTGGATAAACTGGCCGAACCTTCCTGTAGCGATTGCCGGCATAGTTCTGGGAGTTATGGGAATGCTGTTACATGGCTCGAAGAAATCGGGGATTATTGGTATAGCGTTGTGTATACTCGCCTTTATTCTCTGTAACCTCAGGGTGAAGTTCGGTTTTGATGTTATGCCGCTTTTTTTATCAAACCTGTTGGCATAATGTAGTGTGCCTTTTTATCATGCTCTATGAATACCAGCGAATGGATTAGTCCGAAGGTAGATCAAGCACGAATTATACGGCTAAAACGTCCGCTTGCTTCTGCCTGCATTCAGGCATTCCGCAGGGTAATCTATGGTTATTATGAAGCCTATGGGCGCTCTTTCCCCTGGAGGAATACATCCAATCCGTATTACATTCTTGCATCTGAGGTTATGCTCCAGCAGCCGCAAACTGATCGCGTCGTTCAGAAATATAAAGAATTTATAGAGCGATTGACCTTACCCCACAATTTGTGTAAGCCAGCATGTAGAACTCAATATGTAGTAGCTGGAATTAGTTGTGTTAGCGCTTGATAGGGTAATGATTTTCCTTTATACTGTTGATTATGTTCGCCCGGGAGCACCGTAACCGTAAGGCAGATGGTACCGTCCAAATCCATCTGGGGCTCGCCCGTTCTTTCCGCCGAGGCACCGAGGTCCGCCAGGAGCAGATATGTCGCCTGGGACGCCTGGATCGCCTGCAGTCGAGCGGACAGTTGGATCGGCTCATCCGCAGCCTGGCGCGGTATTCCCG
>DNCV01000086.1 GCA_003484395.1 Dehalococcoidia bacterium | reverse complement strand
AGATTGGTTTTCATCTTTTTGAAGCCCATAGTTCCTCCGGATACTGAGTATGTAAAAGAACTATGGCATAAAGACAATGATAAGTAAAGTGATATTATAGTGTTATCGTTAGAAAACGGTGTTCTTCAGGACACATTCTTTGGTGAAAGCTGGAAAGAAGAGAATCGGGCCCTTCCCGCTCCATGGTATCTACTGGTGATACCGAAGTACTGCTCTATCTTGTATCTGACTTTTGAGATCTTCTTGTTCCTCTGTATCTCTTCTTCGGTCAAGGAGGCATTGATCTGATTCTTTCTCATGATACCGTCTGATATACCGTTGATGCTCAAAAAGTCTCTGTTGGGCCTGCCGCAGTAGCCCTTATCGGCATATACCTTCGGTGGAAGGTTTCTGCCATGGATGGCGTTTGTCACCGCATATTGAAAGTAGTTCGTATCATGTGCCGATGCCTTGGATATCGTCGTGGATAGTACCAGTCCACTCTCTACATCAATGGCGGCATGCTCTTTCATACCGAAGACGGGTCTGTTGTTCTTGACCGTCCAGTCTGATTCAAGGTCTCGCTCGAATCTCATGGATTGCTGAGTCTTCTTTCTCTGGTTCGCTTGTGCCTTTCTCTGGGTTCTCAGGGCTTTGAGTTTCTTGTCGGAAACAGGGCGAGAGGCTGATTTGACTATTCTGGCATCAACGGCCATTCCCGATTCTATCGAGAACCCTTGAGCGTTGAGCTGGGTTAAAAGTTCATGATGAATGTCTTCGAGTGTGTCTCTCCCGACACGTTCCCTGAATCTGCAGATAATCGAATGGTCGGGCGATGGATCCGCAAGGGGAAGACCCATAAAGGTCTTAAACGATATGCGATCGTTGATCTGGGTTTCCAACTCGGGATCGGATTTTATCCCAAACCATTTCTGAAGGAGCATCGCCTTTAACAGCATCAGGGGAGGATAGGCGCTGTTACCATACTCAGACTGGCCAACGGGATAATTCGAAGTCACGATCTCTTCAAGGGGGTCCCAGTCGATGCATGAATCAACCTCGGAAAGGAATTTATGAGTTCTTGATTTGCCTATTACGTTGCTCAATTCGATATCCAGAAAGCTTGGTCTGCGATCGTACTGTTTAAATGCCATTCCGGTCACTCCTAACAGTTATTTTTGACCGGATATATAGCACAGAAACAACATATTATCAAATGTTATTAAATGGTTACTATTTATTTTGGCATCTGTACTGCCGGTTCCCCCACAGGGAGTTGTGCAAAGATTTTACTATCTCTTACATCACCTCTGACTATTATTGAAAGCGAGAATTTAGGGAAATGCGTTTGTGTAGTAGCTTTCTACCCGTACTGCGCAAGAAGCGTCAGCCTTCCGTCTTATAGCCCTTCTCATTGAAAAGCCTCAGACAGGCATCCACGACATCAGGATCATACTGGGATCCACGGTGCACGATTATTTCATCGAAGGCCTGCTTTAAAGGAAAGGCCTTCCGAAAAACCTGAAGAGAAGTCAAATCTTCAACGGCAACGGCAACGGCCAAGATCCTGGCTTCTATGAGAATATCCTCCCCCTTGATTCCCCGCGGGTATCCTGACCCATCGAAACATTCGCGATGTTGCAGGACAATGTCAGCGATGGGCCAAGGGAAATCGACTGCTGCTAAAATGTCGTAACTCAACTGCGGGTAATTGCTATACAGGGTCAGGCTGCGTCCTGTCAATTGGCTGGCATCCTTACGGATTTTGACGGGCATATTCACAAGGCTGATGTCATAGACGTATGCTGCCAACCAGACCCCCTCCGCCGAGGAGTCGGAAAATCCCATTTCCTTGGCGATGCCGTGTGCAATAAACGCGACCCGTCGGTGATGACCGATGGCAGTATAGGGTCCGCGCAATTCAATCGCTCCCGAGAATGCTTTCATCGTCCCTGTGTAGCACCTTGCCAAGCGGTTCAGGTAATCTTTTATTTCCCTATCTACCAAGTGCCTGTGGAGAGCCATCTCGATATTTGCATACAGTTCCTTCTGATTTAAGGGCTTGACCAGATAACTGAAAGGCTTTGTCTGCTTTGCCCGTTCGATATATTCCTGATTTGTGTATGCGGTCAGGTAAATCAGGGGGATGTTGAACTGAGATTTGATCCGGTCGGCAGCTTCAATGCCGTCCATTTTACCCTTCAAAACGATATCCATCAGGATCAGGTCGGGCCTATCCGCTTCCACCTTCCTGATGGCCTCGTCTCCCGTGGAGGCCGTTGAGTTAATCTTGTATCCATAATCTTCCAGACTCTTGCATATCCGTTCTGAAACGATCCATTCATCTTCCACAACCATGATCTTTTCACTGTTCATAGCGACCACTCCTCCCACAAATTATAACGGGAATTTGATTCGGAATTCTGTTCCATTGTCTCGCCTTACCTCAATTTGACCTTCAAGCTGCTTTTTCACCAGCCCGTTCACTAAGTACAACCCCATAGAGCGTGGCTGGTTGATGTCAACATCGTCCGGCAGGCCCAAACCATTATCACGGACGACGATCTCTATTTCTTTGTTTTTCGTTTCGCGGATGATGATCCGTAATTCACCTGGTTCAGCGGCAGGAAAGGCATGTTTAAACGCATTGCTAACCAATTCATTCAGAATCAACCCACAGGGGATCGCCTGGTTAATGTTCACATAAAAATCGTTGTCGGCTTGGACGATCAGATCTATTTTCCCTGGATCAATTTCATACGCTTGAAATAACTCCTGTGACAAAGCTCTCACATAACCGACCATATTGATTTTTGCTAAATCCTTTGAAGCGTGAATTTGCTCATGGACCAGGGCCATGGATCGAATTCGGCTCAGACTCTTATTCAACATTTCAATCAACTCCAGATTTCCGCTTGATCTCGCTTGAAGATCGAGAAGGCCGGATATCACCTCCATGTTGTTCTTCACCCGGTGATGGAGTTCCCTGAGGAGGATTTCTTTCTCCTGTAGAGATGCTTGAATTCCCTCTTCCGCCTGCTTTCGGGCGGTGATGTCACGAATATTACATTGTCACTACTGTCCGGTTAATAGTCG
>DNCV01000056.1 GCA_003484395.1 Dehalococcoidia bacterium | reverse complement strand
TACCATAGCTGTTAATAATCGCCCAAATCGTTTCTCCATTTTATGTGTGTCAGCCCTGTATTTTTACCCAATTTCGCCGTGCGGCTTCTTCAGCGATTTGCACGGCGTTTAATGCGGCACCTTTTCGCAAATTATCGGCGACCACCCACATGACAAGACCATTGGGATTGGAAGCATCTGCCCTGATTCGACCAACGTACGTTTCGTCGGATCCTTTGGATAGCCATGGTTGCGGGTACAGACTTACGTGCGGATCATCGAGTACTTTTACCCCCGGTGATCTTGATAATATCTTTCTCGCCTCATCCGGCGACATCGGATTGGTAAAATCGATGTTAACTGCTTCACTATGTGAAATGAAAACCGGCACCCTGACGCACGTAGCGGAAACGAGTATCTGGGGAGCATGCATGATCTTCTTCGTCTCCTCGACCATTTTCCATTCCTCTTTGGTGTAGCCGCTATCAAGAAATACATCTATTTCAGGCAACAAATTGAAGGCTATCTGATGAGGATAAACATGCGGAACCACGCTTTGCCCCTCCAGCACTGCCTTGGATTGCGTCGTCAGCTCCTCCATAGCCGCAGAACCGGTACCAGAAACTGCCTGATAGGTGGAAACGATGATACGCTTTATTGGATTGATTTTATGCAAAGGATTTAAGGCGACCACCATTTGAATAGCCGAACAGTTAGGATTTGCAATAATGCCCTTATGCAGCTTGATATCTTCCGGGTTCACTTCAGGAACGACCAGCGGTACCCAGGGTTCCATTCGGAAAGCAGCGCTATTATCGATCACCAGCGCTCCTGCCTTTGCAGCTATTGGGGAGAAACGGCGGCTAATCTCTGCGCCTGCTGAAAACAAGGCGATATCGATGCCCTTAAAAGAATCGTTGCTGGTTTCCTCAACTGCCAGTTCGCGATGGCCGACAAAAAGTTTTTTACCTGCAGAACGATCGGAGGCATAAAGACGTATCGATTTAACCGGGAACTTTCTTTGCTCAAGTACCTTAATGAACTCCTGACCTACCAGTCCGGTAGCTCCTACGATCGCAATATTATACGATGACGACATTATGTTCCCCCCAGATGCAGTAGTTTCTCAAGGCCGTAGACAAACTCATGATGTTCTACCACTTCACGGATAGCCAACATGACGCCCGGCATAAAACATTCTCGATTAATCGTATCATGTTTTATACTTAGCGTCTGCCCCTGCCCTGCGAATATAACCTCTTGGTTAGCTACAAGTCCTGGTAATCTTACGCTATGGATGGTGACACCGTCAACTTGTCCTCCCCTCACGTTTTGCAGTGTAAAAGTCTTTGTTTGAGGAGATACAAAGGGTTTGCCTTTTGCCTGGATCATTCCTCGCACTGTGGCGAGAGCTGTGCCGGATGGAGCATCGGCTTTTTCATAATTATGCGCCTCTATAATCTCGGCATAGTCGAAATACATTGATGCTATTTTTGCCAGATGCATCATAAGTACTGCGCCGAGAGCAAAATTGTCAGCAATGACGATGCCGATACCATTATCTTTAGAAATAGTTTCGATCTGTTTTAAGCTGTCTGCAGAGAAGCCGGTCGTGCCGATAACGACGTTTGTTTTTCTCTCCGCAGCAACTCGAATGGCATTCAGTGCTGCATCGGCAGCAGAGAAGTCCACGAGCACATCGGATTTCGTAGCGTCAAGAAGAGCCGCAATATCTTTGAAGATGGGGGCATGTCCCCGAGAAAATGGAAGGTCAATAGTATTTTGGGTTGCTTTTATGTCAGCTCCACCAACCAGTATCATATCCTGTTGCTGACATACGGCAGAGACAACCTCTCTGCCCATTTTCCCCAGAATACCGTTAACTGCTACTGCTATAGGCTTCATTGTGCTGTTCTCCTGATTAAAGTTCAACAGCGTTGCCGGCGGGTTATCTTCGCCTTGGCGGAAAGCGATTTTGACCGTCTTTGCTACCGTGGTTGAAACCCTGTTCGTCTCTATGCTGTCTTTGGGGTGGACGTTCCGGCCTCTCTTGAGCGGGCGGCCTATCGCGTTTATCCGATTTTGTTGAAGATGTTTCGAATGCTGCACGGCGAGAAAGATTTATTCTTCCGAGGTTATCTATTTCAATAACCTTTACCGTAATCTCATCACCCACTTTGACGATGTCTTCAACATTGGCAACCCGATAATCAGCAAGCTCGCTGATATGAACCAATCCTTCTTTTCCGGGCAAAATCTCTACGAACGCGCCGAAGTTGACGATGCGAGTTACTTTTCCTGTGTATAGCTGTCCTGCTTCCACTTCACGAGTGAGGCTTTCAACCATGCTTATCGCTTTTTGTGCCGATTCCTCATCAGGAGAACCGATAACAACCGTTCCATCGTTTTCAATATCGATGGTGGCGCCGGTTTGTTCAGTGATGGAACGGATCGTTTTTCCTCCGGGACCGATAACCGTTCCGATCTTGCTCTGATCAATCGACAGGCGGTACATACGGGGAGCGTACGGACTGAGCTCCGGCCTTACATCACTGAGCGTGTTGTGCAGATGATCAAACAGCACAGTGTGAGCTTCCAGCGCCTGCTTCATTGCTTCCGATAGTATTTTAGGACTGACGCCGTGCAGCTTGATATCAAGCTGTATTGCTGTAATGCCTTTCTTCGTTCCGGCAACCTTGAAGTCCATATCTCCGTAGAAGTCTTCCGTGCCTTCGATATCAGTGAGGATGACATAGTTTCCGTCTTCACCACCGGTCACCAGTCCCATGGCGATGCCGACAACAGGTGTTTTGATCGGTACACCGGCATCCATCAGGGAAAGAGTGGAGCTGCAAACGCTGGCCATCGACGTGCTGCCGTCGGACGTCAGCGCCTCACAGACAATTCTAATTGTGTACGAGAATTCGTCTTCCTTGGGGATCACCGGCAGCAGCGCTCTCTCGGCAAGAGCGCCATGCCCGATCTCTCTTCTTCCAGGGGAACCCATTCGCTTCACTTCTCCGGTGGAATAGGGCGGGAAGTTATAGTGAAGCATAAACCGTTTCTTGTCCTCAAGGCCGAGGCCATCGATCATTTGCTCGTCGCGGGGTGAACCGAGCGTGGTTATCGCCAGTATCTGCGTTCTGCCGCGTGTAAACAATCCCGAGCCATGTGTTCTCGGTAACAGCCCAACCTCGCTGCTGAGAGGTCTGATCTCGGTTGTTTTTCGTCCGTCAAGATGGATGCGATTGGACAGAATATATTTCCGTGCCGCCTTCTTAAGGTAAAGCTCAAGGAGGGCATCGATTTCTTCTTCTGAAAATTTCTCTTTGAATGCGTTGATAGCTTCCTGTTTGGTAGCTTTTATCTCCGGATCTCGATCAGCCCGCTTCGCGCCTTGTGTAATAGCCTGTGTTAAACGCTCGCCGAACTGGGTTTCGATTGCTTGTTTCAATTCCTGATTTGGTTCATGAACGGCGCCTTCGTATTTAGGCTTTCCGTATGCTTTCTGCATGTCTTCCTGTAATTTAATGATGTCCTGATTGGCCTGATGACCGAGCAAAATGGCTTCAGTAATAAGGCTCTCGGGCGCTTCCTTGGCGTCTACCTCAACCATGACGACGGCATCGCGGGTGCTGGCAACGACAACATCGATCATCCCCTCGCTGAGCTCTTTAAGCGATGGATTGACGACGAGCTGATCGTTGATGTAGCCGATATGTACTGCTGCGACCGGCCCTTCAAACGGTGCCGAGGAGAGAGACAGTGCAGTGGAAGCTCCGATAATTGCCAGGACATCGGTAGCATTTTCCTGATCTGTCGAGAGAATTGTGATGACAACTTGAATATCATAGGGGAAACTCCTGGAGAAAAGTGGACGAAGTGAACGATCTGTCAGGCGGGCGCTGAGTGTTGCCTGCTCACTCGGGCGACTCTCACGTCTGATAAAGCTGCCCGGTATTTTACCGATTGAATAGTGCCTTTCCTCGTAGTCTACAGTCAGCCGGACAAAATCTGAGGCGTTTTCCTGTGGTTTATCGCTGATACAGGTGGTAACGAGAACAACCGTATCGCCATAGCGCACAGTGACGGCACTATCCGCCTTCATTGCCAGCTTGCCGGTTTCTATTTGCAGTATCTTGCTGCCAACAGTGCATGCACCGGAGTTTGGCGTCATCATTACTGCACCTTATTTCCTCAAGCCTAGTTTGCTGATGACTGCTTTGTATTGAGCGATATCTTTCTTATTGAGGTATGCCAAAAAGTGTCTGCGTTGCCCGATAAGTTTCAAAAGGCTGCGCCGGCAGGAATGATCGTGAGAGTGTGTTTTTAAATGCTCAGTTAGCTCGTTGATTCTTGTGGTGAGGAGGGCTATTTGTACCTGTACGGAACCGGTATCACCCTCACATATTGCATAATCTGCAACAATTGCTGTTTTGCTTGCCTTGTCCAAATCTTTCTCCTTATGATGCTTCTCAATTCACAAGGTAAAATTATAACACAGCGCTATAATCCTTGCACAAATGCATTAAGCATGGGGTATAATAATGGCTGTTATGACCTCACAAGTTTTCTATCGTAAATGGCGTCCCAAAACTCTGGCTGATGTCGTCGGACAGGATCATGTGACACAAACATTACGTAATGCTGTACGCAGCAGTCATGTTGCTCATGCTTATCTGTTTTGCGGTCCGCGGGGCACAGGAAAAACCAGCATCGGGCGTATTCTGGCGAAGACAGTCAACTGTCTGAGCCCCAGGGATGGCGAACCGTGTAACACCTGTGATATGTGTCGTTCTTTCAATGAAGGCAGCGCAATCGATATTATTGAAATAGATGCTGCAAGCAATCGTGGCATCGATGATATTCGTGAGTTAACGGATAAGGTTCATTATGCTCCGAATGCAGCCCGCTATAAGGTATATATCATTGACGAAGTCCATATGATTACAAAAGAGGGAAGCAATGCATTTCTCAAGACGCTGGAAGAGCCTCCTCCCCATGTCATTTTTATTCTGGCGACGACTGATCCGCAGAAGATACTATCCACGATTTTATCCCGCTGTCAGCGCTTTGATTTTCGCCGTCTGTCTAACTCAGCCGTCATAGGGAAGCTGGATGAGATATGCAAAAGCGAAAATATCGTTATCCCTAATGAGGCGCTCCGGCTTGTTGCCAGGGTGAGTACCGGAAGCCTGCGTGACGCTGAAAATTTATTGGAACAGCTTGTGGCATATTACGGGAACACTATCGAATTACCACAGGTACAGGCAATGCTTGGCATGACCGGCGATCTCAGAGTGAAGGAGCTCGCAGGGTATGTGTTGCGTAAAAATCTTTCCGCCGGCATCAGGACAATCAATAGCATCAGCAATGATGGCCTCGATTTGCGACAGATAAATAAAGAGCTTGTAAACTATCTCAGGGACTTATTGTTGATAAAAACCGGTGATGAGGAATTGGTCGACGTAACTGGTGACGAGCTTGCAGAGATGAAAGCTGCAATAGCCGATATCGGGATCGATTATCTTGTAAAAGCCATTAAACTCTTTGGTAATGGTGACCTCCGCCTCGATACATACTCATCGTTGCCGATGGAGTTGATTTTTGTTGAATGCACTTTATCTTCCGATCATACATCATCTCCCATTGCAGCCAGGCAATCTGATATCGCAGTCCGGGTAACGGAACAAAAACCGCAGTATTCACCTGAACTTACCAGACGTACGGAGCCAGTGAAACAGGATAAGATAACTCAGGATGCCGCTGTTGATCCAGCGTCGACGAAGCAACAAAAAAGCGCCTCGTCATCTTCTCCTGATAACATGATACCCGCTGCAAAATCCAATTTGCCGGGAGATGCCTCTATTCTTTCCAAAACGGATATGGGATCATTGAAAGACTTAAATTTCTTTATCGCTCACTGGAAGGAATTTATTGATTCTATGAGAGGAGAAGGATCAAGGCGAAACCTGGATGCTTTTCTACGGAGCGCTTGCGAGCCGGTGGCTGTAGAAGGCGATGTATTGGTGCTGGGTTTCTATTACGATTTTCATAAGAACTATATCGAAGACCAGAAATATAAACACCTCGTTGAGAAAAAACTAAAAGAAGTATTCGGACATCCATATACGGTTCGATGCGTACTTAGAGAGAAAGGGAAACACCCTTCTTCGCAGCTTACAGATGATGAACAGGGCAATCCTCTGGTGCAGGCGGCGCTGGAAATGGGTTTGAAAAATCCACGAGTTATCAAAGAGAAGTCGTGATGGAGGAAGCTAACAAATGATGAATAAGGATATGATCCGTCAGGCACAGGCGCTGCAGGCAAAACTGACTAAAGCGCAAGAAGAACTGGGCAATATGAAAGTTGAGGGCAGCGCCGGCGGGGGTGCTGTCAAAGTAACAATCGACGGACATCAGCGGGTACATGGAGTAAACATTGCTCCTGAAGTTGTAAATGCTGCGGAAGTAGATATGCTTCAAGATTTGGTTATGGCGGCATTTAATGATGCCGTAAAGAAATCGCAGGATATGGCGGCAAACCAGCTTAGCGGATTAACCGGCGGATTGAAAATACCCGGGCTTTTTTAGGAGATTAATCGGATACCATGGAGTTCACAAATACTGCTGAGCCAATTGCCAGGTTGATAGAAGAGTTCAATAAGTTACCGGGCATCGGGCCGAAAAGTGCACAGCGGCTGACTTATTATCTCCTGCAATCCCCGCCTGAACGAGTTGAAATGCTGGCGGAAGCTATCAAAGGGATCAAACAAAGTCTGCGGTTGTGTTCGGTTTGCCTGAATATTACTGACAGCGAGACGTGTATAATTTGCCGTGACAATAATCGCGATCGCAGCAGGATTTGCGTTGTGGAAGAGCCTGCTGATATCCTGCCTCTGGAGAGGACTAGAAAATATCGCGGCCTTTACCATGTGCTCCATGGAGTGATTTCACCCGGTGATGGTGTAGGTCCCGATGATATTAAACTCAATGAATTGATGAGGCGTATTCAGAATGGCGGCGTTACTGAAGTCATTCTGGCAACGAATCCCAATCTTGAGGGAGATGCTACCGCCATGTACATACAGCGGCTTATTGCCTCGTCTCAAATTCAGATAACACGGCTGGCGAGAGGGTTGCCGTTTGGCGGAGATCTGGAATATGCTGATGACGTTACTCTCAGCCGCGCGTTGGAAGGACGACAGAGCTTTTAGGTTGACGCCAGCATGTCGCAATTACGCGTTTATCAAACTGAAGCCATTGTCATTAAACGCGTCAAGCTGGGCGAAGCTGACCGAATTTTAACTCTCTATACGCCTGAAAAGGGAAAGATAAAGGCAGTCGCCAAGGGAACCCGTCGTCCCATAAGCAAACTCGGAGGTCATGTTGAGCTGCTTACTCATAGCCAACTCCTCATTGCCCGCGGCCGTAATCTGGATATCATCACGCAGGCACAGACGATAAACTGTTTTATGCCGATCAAAAATGACCTGAATCGTCTATCGCAGGGGCTCTATTGCGCAGAACTCGTTGATGTTTTTGCTGCGGAGCGTATTGAAAGCGCCGAGACATTTCATTTACTTCGCGATACACTGGAGCGGCTGGCCAATTCAAAGACGGGTGCTATTGCTCTCCGTTATTTCGAATTACAACTGCTTAATTATCTCGGCTATCGCCCCCAATTGCAGTCTTGCACATTGTGTAATAGAGCAATTCAATCGGATATCAACTACTTCAGTTCCTGCCAGGGAGGGATTATTTGCTCTCAATGTATTCATGAAGAAATAGCATCGCGACGTTTATCACTTAACGCGTTAAAGGTACTGCGATTGTGGCAAAATTGCGATTATGCCACTGCCATCAAAATCAATATCAATGAAGAGTTGGCAAAAGAACTGGAGGATGTTCTAAGGGATTATTTGAAATATTTGCTGGAGAAGCAAATAAAATCGACCGCGTTTCTTGATATGTTAAAGGTGAAACTTGTTGGTATTGATAATTGAAGCGCTTGCAGGAGTGTCGTGTAATAGCCTGTTTTTTAGGCAGCGTCTATGACAGTCAACGGATTTCTTCGTTCAACGTCTACGGTTTCTGTTGATGCCAGTATCTGGTCTATATTCACTGACGTTTGCTCTGCTGCTTCCAGAAGTTGACTATACTTGTCTTTCATCTGCAATGCCAGTTTGTAGCTTCTCTCTGACTCCGCTAATGCGGTATTGAGTTCTCTGGTGCAATCACTCAGCTCCTGCGTTACTGCATTCATCCGCATAATGATCTCGGCTGTTTGACCATTTATCTGTTGTGCCATAATGGCAATATTTTTGTCATACCTCAATGCCTTTTCCCTTTTCTTTTCATGACCGAATTTGATAGCTTCTGCAAAGGATGTTTTTTGAGCCTGAATCTTAAGCTCATTGAGAGAGTTGAGAATTGATGTTAAAGAATTTGCATATCTGTTTATCCATAGTGTATGTTCCACCATGCGGTTCAGAGCGAAGGTGAGCAATTGTGCATTTCTTATTGACTTTTCTGCAGTATTCAAACCATCTTTGGCAATGTAGGCAGATCGAACCGTATGATTTGCTGCCTCGAGCGCATTCTCTGTCACTTCCCGAGCCATCACTCCGGTGACGATAGGCAATATCTCTTTAAATTTGTCATGATTGCTAGAGAATATTTGTTCCATTGCTCCCATCCCTAAATCCATTGCACATATTCGCATCTTACATCTGATTGGGAGTATCAGCATCACCCATGGGTCACAATTCGGGTTAGGACTTTAGTTCATAGACGGCTTTCAATAATCAGTATATTCGTTATTTTTTATGCTGTTTTTAAAGAAATCTATTGAAGCCCGATGAAAAACACTGTATTATCAATAAGTAAGATACTTTGAAGAGGAGGATTGCGATGGCAGTAAAAAAGGCGACCCCGGTGAAGAAAGCAACATCGGTAAAAGCAAAGGCATCTCCGGCTAAGAAAACCTCGATGGCAGTTGCTGCAAAAGCGGCACCGAAGAAAAAGGTGGACAAGGGAGATTCCTATGTTTGCGGCGTTTGCGGCCTGGCAGTTACAGTAGATAGCTGTGGTCGCGCCACGATGTCCGATATCATTTGCTGCGGCAAGCCGATGAAAACCAAGGCTGCTAAAACAGTCAAGGCGAAAGCCCCGGTTAAAGCAGCTAAAGTGACTAAAACTGCTAAGAAAAAGTAGCAGTATCAGTCATCGGTTTTGAACTGGGAATAATCTGAACTGTTTTGTTATACGAGAACAGCACCGCTCACTCCAATCGTTATTTCATGGAGTAAAGTGGTGTTGTTGTTTGATTCGATTGCCCTGTTTGCCATATGTACTAACCCTGAACAACAGGGCACTTCCAATAGTTCGTACCTACCATACGATATTTTCCCTTATTCACGAATTTTGCTGTTTAGCATGTTTTTTGTTGGTTTTGAGATCACTGTTATTGTGAGGCCATCAATGGCAGTGATAATAACCTCTTCGCCGGGCATTAATGTCTTATTTGATGAAGCCTTCCATAATTCATTGCGGACTTTCACATATCCGGTCGGTGACAGTTGTGTGATAACAATTCCATTACATCCGATAATACCAGCGCCTTCTCCGAATGGCAATTTACGCAGGGCTCGCAGTCCCATAACATAGGTAAAAATCGAAAAACTCAGGTTCGCCAACATGATCAGGCCAAGCAGCCACCATGATATATGAATATCGATGAGCGGAAGCAGCCACATGCCAAATGCAAGCAATGCCGTTTGTTCCAATAAGGTTCCGAGTATTGCCTGGACTGTGTACCAGAGCGGTGATAATAATTTAGGGAAGCGCATACAAAAATTTTAGACGAGATTGCCTAACGGGTCAACAAATATGACGACGGGTATGTTATGAAAAGAGCGACATATATTGACAGCATCCATAAAGTTATATAAAATACAAATGTTTATCAACATAGTCAACAATAGGGATAATGAGCTATGAAATTATCGACTCGTGTCAGGTACGGGCTGAGAGCGTTGCTCGAGCTTGCTCTGCATTATGGAGAGGGGAGCATGCTGATTAAACAGGTTGCTGCAAATCAGGGCATATCAATTCATTATCTAGAGCAGTTATTTATGCCATTGAAAGCTGCAGGCCTGATTAAAAGCCAGCGGGGGGCGAAGGGTGGCGTTATGCTATCGAGACCGCCATCGCAGATTATGCTCAGTGAAGCAGTTACTGCGCTCGGTGGGCTGACGGCACTGGTAGAGTGTATCGATAATGGCTCCATCTGTAAGCGATCTGGTCACTGTGCTATGCGCGATATTTGGGCAGAGATGAATCGATCGATGTTCAAGATCATTGAGGCGAAGACATTGCAAGACGTGGTTGAGACGCAGCGCAAGAAGACCCCTTCGCAGCCAGTAATGTATAACATCTGAATATGTACAATGTCTCAATTGTGAAACAGGAATGCATGTATCTGTATGAGATGTCTGCCACCGATGGTTGCCGAATTTAAGGTGGCCAATGAATTTGGAGGTCAATCGATATAATGGCAAAAATAGCTGAAAGTATAACGGAGACTATCGGCAATACTCCACTGGTCAAATTGAACAGGATAAATAAAGGTACTCTTGCTGAGGTGCTGGTGAAAGTGGAATCATTCAATCCGTGCAGTAGTGTCAAGGACAGGGTCGGCATGTCCATGATCCATGCTGCGGAAGCAGCCGGGCAAATCAAAAAGGATACCGTGCTTGTAGAGCCCACCAGCGGCAATACCGGCATTGCTCTCGCTTTTATCAGCGCTGCACGCGGCTATCGCCTTATGTTGACAATGCCGGAGACGATGTCTGTGGAACGCAGAAAGCTTCTGGCTGTGTTCGGTGCAGAGCTGGTGCTGACTCCGGGAGCCGAGGGCATGCCCGGTGCGGTTCGCAAAGCTGAGCAGCTTGTTGCTGAGCATCCGAACTATCTCCTGTTACAGCAGTTTAAGAACCCGGCTAATCCGAAGATACATAGAGAGACGACAGCCGAAGAGATCTGGCGTGACACGGACGGAAAGGTAGATATCGTTGTTGCCGGCGTTGGAACGGGAGGGACGATTACCGGGGTGGCGGAGGCGCTGAAGAAAAGAAAGCAGGGATTTAAAGCTATTGCAGTTGAGCCGGAAGCCTCACCTGTGCTTTCAGGAGGGAAGGCCGGCCCTCATAAAATCCAGGGCATCGGCGCCGGTTTTGTACCTGATGTGCTGCGGCTTGATCTCGTTGATGAGATTATCAAGGTCAGCAATGAGAACGCAAGCGATACGGCACGGCGGCTCGCTAGAGAGGAAGGTATCCTCGCCGGTATCTCATCAGGAGCGGCTGCGTGGGCTGCACTGGAAGTGGCGAAAAGGCCGGAGAACAAGGGGAAAACGATTGTGGTGATTTTGCCGGATACAGGGGAACGATATTTGAGTACATGGCTATTTGAGGAGTTGTATGATGAGCAGCCGAAAGTATAATTCATGGGTTTATCATGTGACTGGCGATAATGATATCTTTCGAGGGGTGATCTATGAAAAGAGTCTATCTTGATTATGCGGCGACCACGCCCGTGCACCCGGATGTGCTGAAGGCGATGCTGCCGTATTTCACCGATAGCTTTGGCAATCCGTCGAGCATCTATTCGTACGGGCAGGAAGCTAAAGGGGCGATTGAGAACGCACGGGGGCGCATCGCCGGCTTGATAGGCGCACGTGAAGATGAGATCGTTTTTACCAGCGGTGGAACCGAGGCAGACAACTGGGCGTTGCTGGGAGTATTGCATGCCCAGGAGAAAAGGGGAGATCATATTATCACCAGCGCTATCGAACACCATGCGGTTCTGGAGACATGCGAAGCGCTGCAAAAACGAGGTTATTCTGTGACGCATGTGCCGGTCGATGAGCATGGTCTGATCAATCCTGATGACGTTAGAAAAGCGATCACCGGGAAAACAGTCCTCATTTCTATCATGTATGCGAACAACGAGATCGGTACGATAGAGCCGATTGCGGAGATAGGTAAGATCGCAAAAGAAGCGGGTATTTATTTCCACACAGATGCCGTTCAGGCGGTGGGGCATATTCCCGTCAATGTCGATGATCTCGGTATCGATCTGCTTTCGGCATCGGCACATAAATTGTATGGCCCGAAAGGCATTGGCGCTCTCTATATCAGGAAGGGCACGAAGATAGCAACGCTTATCCATGGCGGCGGACAGGAGAGGCGGCGCCGATCCGGCACTGAAAACGTGCCGTCGATTGTTGGTTTCGGAAAGGCTGCGGAGATTGCAGTTAGAGAGATGCAGGCTGAATTAGCCAGGCTGACATCGCTGCGCGACAAGCTGATCCATGGCCTTTTCAATCATATCGAACGTATTAAACTGAACGGACATCCCATGCGAAGGCTGCCGAATAATGTCAATATCAACGTCGAGTTTGTCGAGGGTGAGTCGATGTTGATAAACCTCGATCTCGAGGGGATTTGCGCCTCCACAGGTTCGGCATGCAGTTCTTCAAACCTCGAAGCTTCTCATGTTCTGATTGCATTAGGCATGCACCCTGTTGACGCACATGGCTCTCTACGGTTTTCGCTTGGGAAATGGACAACGGAAGACGATATACAGCGCGTGTTCGATGTGTTGCCGAAGATTATCGGCAAACTCAGAGCGATGTCGCCGCTGGTTTCAAAGACAACAGGAAGGGATAAATATAAATGACCGATACTCCATCACAGTACAGCACAAAAGTCATGGATCATGTAAAAAATCCGCGTAATGTGGGTGAGATCGAAAATCCCGATGGCGTCGGGCATGTGGGCAATCCTGTATGCGGCGATATCATGGAGCTGTATATCAAAGTAAAAG
>DNCV01000090.1 GCA_003484395.1 Dehalococcoidia bacterium | reverse complement strand
CTGCGACCAATCGGTTATGAGCCGAGCGCTCTGCCGCTGAGCTACGAGCCCGCTGGGTTAGCTCTATGGAATTTCAGATGACAGTATATCACAGCCTTTAAGTACGTGTGAAATGCTCTCATGAGCATTTTTTAATTCCATGCATCGCCATCCTGATTATCTCATTTGCTATCTGTTCAGCCGATAATCGTCCTCGCGCTCGATACCATGTTCTGGTACGGATAGTCATAGATGCGATAAGGAAACATGTCATTTTCACGTCCACGGGAACGAAAATTCCCTGATCTATGCCTCTCTGTATGATTGTCTCCATAATCTTCTGGAATTCGTCGCGGAGCTCAATGATTTTCTTTTTATCCTGTGCGCGTAAATATTTGAACTCGCCTTCGAAGATTTGTTTGGTTAATCGTCGTGTTCCCAAAACAACATTCAGGTGATGTCTGATCATGATAGCCATCTGTTCCGCGGGGTCTGTATTTACATCGGTAGCCAGGTATCTGAGCGGTATCAACAACTGATTCATCTCATCCCGCAGTATCTCATTCAGCAGAGATTCCTTGCTGGGGAAGTAATTGTATATATTGCTTGCCTTACAACGGCAAACACGTCCGATGTCTTTCATTGTGGTCTTTGCGTAGCCTTGCTCCGAAAATATTTTTCGGGCTTTGTCCATTATAGTGGTCTTTTTGGGTGCATTTCTTTTTTGAACTGCCATAACTAAATTCCTCAGCTTAAAAGTAAGCGGCGACAGGATAACTACAATGATCTTCCTGCCTGGCTTAACCTCATACTCCTCTTTTTATGTTTTAGACTAAAAGCTTGCAAGCTATTTTAGCGTCATTTTTACAAAATAGCAACAGTATGCGAATTGATCTGACGTTCATAGCTGAACGTACTATATGAATATTCATGAAGCGAACGGATGAACAGCCATAAAAAAACGGAACACCACACGTTGTGTGCGGTGTTCCGTTTTTTATATCATTCGATTCAGTGTTGCATTGCGATATTATCCGTGCCATCGGCCCCCATGCGAACACGAAGTCAGCGCCGATTACTTTGTTCAGCATGCCGTAATGAGCGCCCGCATATGACTTTCTTTTCCATGAGGGATATTAAGGGGACGGTTGCATCCGACCATGCATAGAGCAGTTTTGCACCGTGGCGTAAAATGCCGTTCCAGTCCGTCTGCGATCCGATTAGATATCCCGGGCAGTCGCTGAAACTGATAACAGGGATAGTGAACAGGTCACAGAAGCGGATAAATCTGGCCATCTTATCGGCAGCATTGATATCGATGTCCCTGATACAGGAATAGATTAATCTAAGTCGGCTGTTTCTTCTGTCAGAGAGGAATCATGTCCCTGATGTCGGGCTTCCCTGCTTGCCCTCGTTCTTTCCAGCGCGGTGAGCAGCCTTTTTCTCAATCTTATATTTTGCGGGGTGACCTCAACGAGCTCATCGTTGTTGACGAAATCGAGCGATTGTTCAAGGCTCAGTTTTAATGGCGGGGTCAGCTTAATGGCGATATCGGAGGTGGAAGACCGGACATTCGTTTGCTTTTTCTCTTTGCAGATATTGACAGCAAGATCATTACCACGCGAGTTCAAGCCGACTATCATTCCTTCATAAACGTGCGTGCCTGGATCAATAAATGTAATTCCCCGTTCCTGTGCATTATTCAAGCCGTACGTGACTGCCGTTCCGCTCTCCGAGGCGACCAGCGCCCCGTTTCGATTGGATGGGATTTCCCCAAGCAATGGCTCGTAGGAAAGAAACAGGGTATTCATTATTCCCTCGCCGCGGGTTGCAGTGAGGAATGCGTTGCGGAAGCCGATCAATCCTCGTGTTGGCACGTGATATTCCAGACGGACATTGCCTTTGCCGTCATTATACATGTTTGTCAGCCGCGCTTGTCGTTTGCTCAGCATTTCGGTGACGATGCCGATGTGTTGTTCTCTCGTATCGATTGTCAGTAGTTCCATCGGTTCGAGCATCTGCCCGTCTTTCATCTTGGTGATTGCTTCAGGTTTTGAAACTTCAAACTCGTATCCCTCACGTCTCATCGTTTCGATGAGGATGGACAGGTGGAGTTCTCCGCGCCCGGCGACGAGGAACAGATCCGGGCTGCCCGTATCCTGTACGGATAAGCTGACATTTGTTTCCAACTCCCTGTATAACCTTTCCCTGAGCTGTCTTGATGTGCAGAAACGTCCTTCCCTGCCTGCGAATGGGGATGAATTGACACCGAACGTCATTTTCACCGTCGGTTCAGCGATATCGATGCGGGGCATAGCCTCCGGCTTTTCCGGGCTCGCTATTGTATCGCCGATATGAATTTCAGAAAGTCCGGTAATAGCGATAATATCGCCCGCTAAGGATTCGTTTATCTCATTCCGTTCCAGCCCGAAATAGGTGAATACCTTGTCAACTTCCTGCCGCACAGGATCGCCGTCTTTACCGATTACCACGACTGTATCCCTTGGCGCAATTTTGCCCCGGTATATCCTGCCGATAGCATATCTGCCTTTATACGTATCGTAATCGAGATTCGAGACCAGCATCTGAAACGGTCCCTCTTCAATTTTCGGTGGTGGAATATGATTTATGATGCAATCGAACAGGGGGAGAAGGTCTGTGCTTGCGACGTCGGGCGCTGTTGATGCCGTGCCGTTTCTGGCGCTGGCATAGAGGATAGGAAAATCGAGTTGATCATCGGTTGTAGCCAGCTCCAGAAAAAGGTCCTGGGTCAGATTGACGACCTCGGCTATTCGTGAGTTTTCCCTGTCGATCTTATTGATGACAACAATCGTTTTTATCCCTTTATCGAAAGCATGGCGCAGGACAAATTTCGTTTGGGGCATCGGCCCTTCAACTGCATCCACGAGAAGAAGGCAGCCATCTGCCATATTGATGACCCGCTCCACCTCACCGCTGAAATCGGCATGTCCCGGCGTATCGATGATGTTGATCTTGATGCCCTTATACATGACAGCCGTGTTTTTCGCCAGAATGGTAATGCCCTTCTCCCTTTCCAGTGCGTTTTTATCCATGATCAGGGTGCCCACATCCTGGTTCTCTCTGAATATCTTGCTCTGTTTCAGCATGGCGTCAACCAGGCTTGTTTTGCCGTGATCGACATGGGCAACAATCGCTATATTTCTGATGTCATTCCGATACGACTCGTTCAATTAATCCTCCGGTGCCAGATACTGAATTGCATATGCAATTCAGATTGCCATTAACAATCGATAATTATTTCTGAACCATAATTATATCGCTTTCTGAAAATAAGGGCGAAAAAGTGTGATATATGGTGACATGAGGAGCAGTCTAATGGAGATTAAAAACTCTGGCTCCACGCTAACCTTTTATCGAACAATGAAGTGGTGTACACGTTGATGTGCATATTCATGATGTGCATATTCGTGTTGTCGAAACTCTATGATAATGTCC
>DNCV01000007.1 GCA_003484395.1 Dehalococcoidia bacterium | reverse complement strand
GAGCTCATACGATGGGGGAACACACTGAAGCACTGGCATGAACCAATTCTGAATCACTTCTATACGCATGCCACCAATGCGTTCACTGAGGGATGTAATACGCTGTGCGCATTGCCCGGCCTGAGGACTGCTCCCTCACAATCCCCAAACTGGTTAAAACAGAACAGTGTGTGGTAGCAGATACACTCAAAATGACCGTTGTAGGTCGCTCCTTCCTGTTCCCCATACACGGGGCTTTCTGAGCTGTCCATGTCCAGAATGATCCTATGGGGCTGTGTTCGAGCTATGGCATGGTCTACCCATTCAGCGTTCAGTTGCCCCAGTCCTCTGAGATTATCCTCGGTAACAAGAACTTCTGTCTCAAACCTGCTCAGAGTATTAGCGCTAGCTGCCTGCTTCTCCAGGGCATGGCGACCAACCACCGCTTGCAGAGCAGGGTCTCTGGCTAGCCGCACCGCATCATTGGTGTCCTCGTATCCCGCCAGACAGCTATACACTGACTGCCGCAACAGGGGCGCCATCTCATGCTGCACATTTCTGCCACCACGGGTTTCTCGCAAATAGGTGGGGCATCTCCGTCAATCTCACTGCCCCATCTAATGTGGCTAAAAAAGAGGCTTTTGAAGCTATTTTACCATAGCAACGCGCCTATGTCCCACTTTGATATGGGAAATGCAACTCAGGGAATCACCACGCTCAATATCCAGCCGACCAGTATTCCGAGCATAGCCCCTACGACGATCTGCGGCCTGGTATGACCGATCAATTCTCTCAATCGTTTTTCGTACTCAGGTTTACTTTTAAATATCTCCTCAATAATTCTGTTGAGTATAGTGGACTGGAGTCCGACTGTCTTTCTGACGCCGCCCGCATCCTGCATGACAACCAGCGCAAAACTTAACGCGATGGCAAAAGTGACGGAATTAAAACCGTCTTTGAAACCGACTGTTGTAGCCAGTGCGCAAACAAATGCCGAATGGGCACTGGGCATTCCACCAAGAAACAATTGAGATGGATTCCATTGCCCGTCTCTGAGCCATGATATCGGCATCTTCAGCGCTTCAGCGATGAACCATGCGATCGCAGGGATGATAAGTACTTTGTACTCTACGATTATATCCAACTATACCCCTTAAGATAAATTATAACAGGTGTTGATGAATATCTGCCAGAATCTGCGCGGCTTAAGCAGTCATGGGATATAACCTTCGGCTCGAAGCTACAGCTTAACGATCCTTGGCGATTATATGCGTTATTCTCGCGCCTTCGGTAGTGCTTTATCAAGCGCCTGCAGCACCTCTTTCATATCTTCCTTGGATACCCACCCCATATGACCGATACGGAATATCTTCCCTTTCAACTTACCCTGACCGCCGGCAATGATAACCTTGTGCTCATCTCTCAAGATTTGACGGAGCTTCGGAACGCTGAGCTTTTCATCGGCTTTGACTGACGTCACTACATTGGATGCATACTTTTCATCGGCGAAGATCGTCAGACCGCGCTCTTTCAACTCTTTGCGAGTGAATTCCGCTACCTTCGCATGCCGCTGTGCAATGCTGGCCACTCCTTCAGCAACCATAGCCTTTGTGGAAACATCAAGTCCGAAGTACACTGAGATGGCCGGCGTCCAGGGTGTTTGTGCATCCGCCAGATATTTCTTTGCTTTTGTATAGTCGAAATAAAATCTCGGTATTTTGGCTACTGCATGCGCTTTCCATGCTTTCTCACTGACGCTGGCAAATGACAACCCCGGCGGAACCATCCAGCCTTTTTGTGATCCTGCGATCACAACATCAAGTCCCAATGTATCAACAGGCAGGTCGAGAGACCCAAGGCCGCTGATGGAATCAACGAGGATGAGCTTATCGAACTCTCTAATAACTTTACTGATGGCAGCCATGTCATTAGTAACACCGGTAGAGGTCTCATTGTGTGTCACCAGCACTGCCTTAATCGCAGGATCAGCATGTAATGCCTTCCGTATCTCATCCGGGTCTGCTGCCTTTCCATATTCGAAATTCAACGGGATAACATTGGCGCCATATGTTCTGGCAATCTCAGCAAACCGTTCACCGAAGACGCCGATGGCAACCGATAGCACCTTATCGCTGGGCGATAACATATTAACGACTGCGGATTCCATGCCACCGCTACCTGAACTTGATAAAATAAAAAGATCGTTTTTCGTCTGGAATAGCGTTTTGAGATTTGCGGTAATCCTGGTTATGATCTCCCCGAACTCTTTACCCCTGTGATCGATCATTTGTTTGCCCAGCGCTTTCAGCACCTCAGGCGGACAAGGTGTTGGTCCTGGAATTCGTAATTGCATTTTGTTTTCCTCCATTTATTAACGTACTATCTACTTATGTGGACGCAAAGCGTCTTTTCCCGACTTTTATTTTATGACCGGGCCCCAATGTTGATAAATCGATATCTTCTGTTGCCTTCTCGCCATCAATCTCAATAGCGCCCTGTGCTAATAATTGTTTAGCTTCAGCGCGGCTCTTCGTCAGACCTGCTTTTGCCATCTCTGCAGTGAGCGTTGTAGTCACACCACTTTTAATATTCAACTGAACAACCTCTTCCGGCGTCTCCCGCTTCTGGAATATCTTTGTAAAGCGCTCTTCAGCTTGAACCGCATCATGATCGCTGTGAAATTGCGTCACAATTTCCCGTGCCAGCCGTTTCTTCAATACCATGGGATTGACAGTGCTCTGCTCCATGCTTCGTTTGAACTCCTTTATCTCTTCCGAGGAAACATCGGTGAGCAATTCGAAATAGTCGAGCAACAGACGATCGGGAATGGACATCACCTTTCCGTACATATCATTCGGCGGCTCGTCGATGCCTATATAGTTGCCCAGGCTTTTGCTCATCTTCTGCGTACCGTCCGTTCCGATGAGAAGCGGCATAAGAAATACCTGCTGCTGAGACATCCCCATTATTTGTTGTAAATCACGCCCGACCAGACAATTGAATTTCTGATCCGTACCGCCGAACTCGACATCGGATTTAATGGCTACAGAATCGTATCCCTGCAACAAAGGATACAGTAATTCGGTGATGGCGATCGGCCGTCCGGCGCTGTAGCGCTGTGCGAAATCCTCCCGCGCCAAAAATTGTGCTACGGTGAACTTGCTGGTCAGTTTTATAATATCGGCAAGTCCGAATTTACCGAACCATTCGCTCTGGAAGCGCACTTCGGTTTTATTTTTATCGATCACCTTAAAAAACTGTTTCATATACGTCTGCGCATTCGCCTGTACCTCTTCTGCCGAAAGCATGGCTCGTGTTGTCGACACCCCGCTGGGATCGCCGATCTGTGCCGTCCAATCGCCAACAATGAGAACCACCTGATGACCTCTTTCCTGAAACTGGCGGAGTTTGCGCAGGCCGACAACATGACCGAGATGGATATCCGGACGGCTGGGATCAAATCCTTGTTTGAAGCGCAGCTTTTTCCCCGATTCGAGCAGAGTTATCAATTCCGCTTCAGAGATTATCTCGATAACTCCTCGTTTGAGAAGCAGGTTCCGTTCGCGTTCATCTAATTTCGCCATTCGACTGTCTCCTCATGGGCTAATTTTTTACTAAGTTGTGCGCGGGTGACTTCAATATCCAGCGCTATTTGTTCCTTAAGCTCATCTATGGTATTAAATCGCTTTTCATCCCTAATGCGATCAATGAAATCTATAGAGATCGTTTTGCCATAGAGATCGCCGTTATAATCGAGTATATGGGTTTCGATAAGACGTTCTTGACCCTTGAAAGTAGGCTTTATTCCTATATTAGTCACTGACGGCAATAGTTTGCCATCGATAATAGTCGTCGTCATATAAATGCCATTGCCCGGCACAGCAAATTCCGATTTTGGCACGAGATTCGCAGTTGGGAAACCGAGAAGCGTCCCCCGTCTATCTCCTTTGATTACGGATCCTGAGAACTGGAAAGGCCTTCCCAGAAAATATCCGGCTTTTTTAACATCCCCCTGTGCCAAAATCCGTCGAATACTGCTGCTGCTGATCATCTCCCCGTTATAAAAGAACGGATTTACAACATCGACGCTGAATCCATTCTCTGCACCCAGTTGCCTGAGCATATCCGCATCGCCCTGTCTGTGGCTACCCATAACGAAGTCGGGGCCGATAACCAGCCCCGACATCTTCAGATATTTCTGTAATAAGCCGGTAAAGCGTTGAGCATCCATACGGCTGATCTCTTTATCGAATGGCAGAGCGATAACGTGATCGATGCCCGCATTTTTTATCAGAGATAATCGCGTTGCAAGATCGGTCAGCCAGGGTAGCTGCTTCACTGATGATACTATTGTTTCCGGATGTTTTTTAAATGTAATTGCAACGCTGAGATATCCATTCTCTTTTGCTTTCCGGTTAAGAAAAGATAAAAGGGATTGGTGTCCGATATGGACACCATCAAATACCCCAATGGTAATCAGGGTATTTTTATAAGGATTTATGATTGATAGCTCTTTCTCAATAGACATAGCATTATGAAAAGCCAGACGGTACCGTTTAGTTCCCGGTTGAACATGTAGTGATGCCGCGGCCTTTGACTCCGTTTATATCGATGACGGTATCAAGAGGATGGAATTCACGACTTGCCAGCTTATATGGTCTACTGACGAGAACAACATCCTCAACTGCAGGCAGCCCTTCGAGTATATCCTGAAGCTCAGGAAAGGTCTGGCCAAGAACGCCGACAATTGTATGCTCTTCTCCTTGCGACAGATGACTTTTTAAACCAAGCGTTTCAATACGTTTTACAACGTCGGCAACCTGCTTTTTGCTGGCGCCACGCTGCATAACGACGATCATTTATTAGCCTCGTTATTCTGTGCCCCGTAGTGTGTATGCTGGAGCTTTTCTGCTTCGTTAATAAAGATATGATTAATACTCTCATCAGGCTTCTCTGTATTAACCAGCATCAAGATTCGTATACAACGTGGCAAACTCCCGGGCACATCCATCTCATGCGAACACATTACGGGAAGCTGAGGCCAGCCGAGTTCATGAATTGCAGTGGCAGGAAAGGTCGCATTCAAATCGTGAGTTGACGTAAACCAGATACCCGCTATATCCCGCAAAGATACATCATTATCTTTCACCATCTTGAGGAGAAGCTCCTTGGTGGCTTCAATAATAACTTCCCTGGAATTCCTTGCAGCGGTTGTAGCGCCTCGAATGCCGCGGCACAGCACGGTTTATCATTCCCTTTCGTGAATTAATTTAGACTATTAGCGTACTATGTTTTAGGGGCAATCGTCAAGAAAGTAGCTAAGTTCCTTTGAGGGATGACTTTATAAAAACATTGTTCTCTGTTACACTGTGACGCAATCATGACAATCTGGAGTATTCTTATCGCAATTGTCTGTTCATACCTTCTTGGGGCATTCCCGTATATGCTGTTGCTTGCGCATAGTAAAGGAATGAATTTTACACACGAAGAAGACCTTCATCTGGCAACATGGCAGAAAATCGGTCGCCTTTATGGATTATCTGCAGTAGTGATAGACATACTCAAAGGTGTCATCCCCGTCATTATCTGTGGCATTCTGCAATTTCCTGCCTTTACAATAATGCTGTGCGGACTGGCGGCGGTCTGCGGTCAAATGTGGCCTTTCTTTCGCAAATTCAACGGGGAAAAGGGAAATACCACCGGTTTGGGTGTTTTCGTCGGCATTAGCATTATTTATGAATTGCCTCTGTTCTTTTTCTTCGGCATCATTCCTCTGGCAATCGGCTCCCTGGTGAGAACCACTCCACGGTTTATGGAACGCCATCAGACTATGAATGAGCGTTTCAAACTGGGCGGCCCGCCCAGCAACGGCATGCCGATCGGTATGTTGGTTACTTTCATATGTATGCCCCCATTGATCGGATGGCTAAACGGGTCATTGGCGCTGGTATTCGGTTTCATTGCATTATTCTTGCTGATCACAATTCGCCGCCTTACTGCTGGAATCACCGATGATATAAAGACGGCAAAAATCAGCGTGTGGCGTATTCTGTTTAATCGGTTTTTACTTGACAGAAGCTACTGGCAGTAAGTTTACTTCACCAATTGACAAGGCCAGTCCGCTAATTCCATTCGTTACCAACCTCTCTGCTTTTTCAGTAGTAATTTAGCCATTGTAGTCGAGCTATTTTCGCATCGTCAAACACTGTATTGACAGCTTTTAAAGCCATCTGTTAGACTCTGCTTCGTTGAGATTAGGAAGTCAAGGGTAAAAGAGTGAGAATTTCACAGTGGGGGCTACAATGATAGAAGTTTTGGTTGCAGATAAGCAACCTTTCTTCAGGCAGGGTATCCGCACAGTTCTCGGACAGTACGACGATATCGAAATTGTAGGAGAAGCAGGCTCGGAAGAGGAGCTTTTCACGTTGATCAATACGTTATTTCCTGATGTTATTCTTTTTGACGTTGATCTATCAGGTAAAAGCAATTTGACGCTGGTAAAAGCAATCAAACGCCAGACTCCGAGCGCAGCCATTATCCTATTGACACCTCGTCCTTCAAATGAAGAATTGTTTGAAGCAATCAAGGCAAGGGCTTCAGGATATCTTAACAGAGACGTCTCGATAGAAGAGGTGCTGGCCAATATTCGCAAAGCCGCTATCGGAGGACACCCCATCAACGATACTTTTCTAACACAGCCGAAGGTTGCGCAGAAAGTTCTGGAACAATTCCAGGAGCTCTCGTGAGGCAAGGAAATTGAAGATTTTGTATCGCCATTATCGCCCCGCGAGACCGAGATTTTAGGCTATATGGCCCGCGGTTACCTTAATAAGCAAATTGCCGATACTCTCAGTATCAGCGAACAGACTATCAAAAATCACGTAACGTCTATTCTGCGCAAGCTCGATGCTAATGCGCGCACTCAGGCCGTCGTTACTGCTATTAAACGTGGCCTTATTAAAGTATCAACGGAATCGAAATAGCTTTTTTTACCATGATTTACCATTTGTTTACTGATTCTTAACCATCCATTGACCCGGATTTTTACTATCCTCTGATATGCTGATCTCAAGATGTTAGGAGGATAGCCATGAAAACTATACCGGTCATTATTGATGATACTGCTGTTCAACCAAAGAAATTGAATGTCATGTTCCCCGAAGGGAATCATAATATGCAGGTATTTCATGCATTCAAAAATCCACAGACTGCAGAGACGAACAACTTTGGTTTCATCATTATCAATACCGATGATGCTGATGCCAATGGCAATTCCGACTTTCAGAGCAACAGCCGATATGCCGCAATTCCTGTAATGTTTCTCCAAAGTCTGCCGGAGCACTTGGTATCTCGGCGTCCGGTCGCATTCGGTTCTATCGCTCGAAATGATGATACTGCTGCTTCACGCCGGTTTATACCCACCCAAGAGAGAGAAAAGGACATTCCTGATGATTTCAATCTACATTTGTCACATCGTGAAAAGCAAATCCTGAATTACGTAGCGCAAGGATATCTTAACAAACAGATCGCCGATATTCTCAATATCAGCGAACAGACTATTAAAAATCACGTAACGTCTATTTTGCGCAAATTAAACGCCAGCAGCCGTACGCAGGCAGTAGTTAATGCCATCAAACTTGGACTGATAGACGTACCTGAAACAGTGCAATAACTCGAAGAACAGGATTATCCGCCGACGATATTGATCAGGCGTCCCGGTACATAGATGACTTTCGCATTTCCGGGATCAGGTATATACATCTTGATGCGATCGCGATTCAGCGCCAGATCCCTCGCCTCGGCCTCGGTGATCGAAACAGGAACGGTGACCTTATCTCTTACCTTCCCGTTAACCTGGATTACCAGCGTAATCTCCTCGTCTTGAGCGAGCTCCGCATTCCATTTCGGCCATGGTTGATTATGGATACTATACGGATGACCCGTCTCCGTCCATAACTCTTCGGCAAGATGAGGGGCTGAGGGAGCAATGAGCAATATCAACGTATTTATAGCATTATTCCATACCTGTCTGGAAACAGCGCCCTGATCCAAAACCTTGGACAGATAGTTGGTATATTCCATAAGCGCTGCGAGCATGACATTAAAACGGAAGCGATCCATATCCTCTGTTACCCTGCGGATAGTCTGATGCATGATGCGTTTAAGATACTTCTCAGCAGCATCGACTGTCTTTTCTTTATACTCAGCAGCTGCAAGATTCCAAACTCTGGAGAGCCAGCGGTTCATACCGACAATACCGTTATCATTCCAGTCACCCCCCAGTTCCCACGGACCGACAAACATCAGATAACAGCGTACGGTATCCGCCCCCAGATCATCAACGTAGACATCGGGCGTAACCACATTCCCCTTGGACTTGCTCATCTTTTCGCCCTTGTGAATAAGCAGTCCCTGATTAAACAGCTTGCTGAAAGGCTCGCCGAAATCAACAAGCCCGATATCGCGGATAGCCTTGGTGAAAAAACGCGCATAAAGCAGATGCATATTGGCGTGCTCGGCACCTCCTGTATACAGGTCGACCGGCGTCCATTTTTTCGCCGCAGCTCTTTCGAACGGTGCCGTATCGGCATGAGGGCTGGTGTAGCGCAGGTAATACCATGATGAACACATAAATGTATCCATGGTATCGGTCTCGCGCTTCGCTGTGCTGCCGCATTTCGGGCACGTGGTATTTACAAAGGCCTCAACGTATTTTAACGGTGATTCGCCCGTCGGTTTGAATTCAGCGTCAGGCGGCAGTAGAACGGGCAGATCCTTCTCCGGGACAGGTACAATGCCGCACTTATCGCAATAGATCATCGGGATCGGCGCTCCCCAGTAGCGCTGCCGCGAGATAAGCCAGTCGCGCAGGCGGTAAGTGATGGAACGTTTCCCGATGCCTTTCGATTCCATATAATCACATATTTTCTCGAAACCCTGATCGTTGGGCACACCGTTGAACTGCCCTGAGTTCACCTG
>DNCV01000089.1 GCA_003484395.1 Dehalococcoidia bacterium | reverse complement strand
ACAAAAAGCCGCGAATAAGGAGGTACATGATAATGGACAAACCGCAATCAACAATGGCTGAAGTAGCCAGAATAGAGGAAGCTGCCGAAAGGCTTATCAAGAACGTAAATACCGTCATCGTCGGCAAACAGGACGCTATTGAATTCGTTCTGGTAGCCCTGCTCTGCGAAGGGCATCTGCTTCTGGAAGACGTTCCCGGCATCGGAAAAACGATGCTGGCGCGGGCAACAGCCATGTCGCTCGGCTGCATTTTCAAACGTATACAATGTACGGCTGATCTACTTCCGTCCGATGTCACCGGCATTCATTACTTCAACCAGAAAACCTCTCAGTTCGAGTTTCGCCCCGGCCCGATCATGGCGAATATTGTGCTCGTTGATGAGATCAATCGCGCCACCCCGCGAACACAATCCTGCTTGCTCGAATGCATGCAGGAACAACAGGTAACGGTAGACCTGGAAACAATCAATCTGCCGCGTCCGTTCCTGTTGCTGGCAACACAGAACCCGATCGAAATGGAAGGAACGTTCCCGCTGCCGGAAGCGCAACTGGACAGGTTCTTCCTCAAAATAAAGCTAGGCTACCCTTCATCAGAGGAGGAGGGAGCCATCCTTTTTCGATTTCAGGACGAGAACAAACTCCACAGTCTCAAAGATGTAATGAAAGCCGCTGAGCTTCTGGACTTGCAGAAGATAATCAGGCACATACTCGTTGCCGATCCGGTGCGCAGCTATATCGTCGCAATTATCCGTGCCACCCGGGAACATCCCGATATCAGACTGGGAGCCAGCCCGCGTGCATCGCTCGGTCTCCAGGCAGCATCACAGGCTTTAGCTGCAATTCGCGGACGCAACTATGTCATTCCTGATGACGTAAAACATCTCGCTGTACCGGCGCTGGCACACCGCATCATCGCCAAATCGGAGATACGATTGCGGGGAAAATCCGTCGAAGATATCGTCAAAGATATCCTGGCTACAGTGCCTGTCCCTGTGGAATAAAGGCAGCGCAATTTGAAATCTGTTTATTCCCTTCTTTCGGTCAGACAACAATGTACGGACATTGTACTTGCTCAGGTTAAGTGCTGGCAACTGTCGATACAGGCTGATATATATATTTCTTAATTCACGGATAAACGCTATACTAAATAACGGATAATAAAAGGGAACTATGGGAAGATTCGATTACAGGGAAAGCCACTTTTCAACAGGCAAGTTTCTCCTGTGCCTGATGATAAGCTTATTGGTTATCTGCCTCGCATGGGCTATATACGCTATCTTTTCTGATATCCTCCAACTTATTCCTGGGATACTTCTTTGCGTCGGGATTAGCGCACTGCTCATCATCGTAAGCTTATTCCTGAAAAACTATAACTACGCATACCAGGGGCCGAGCTTCATTGGTGTCTTCCTTTCAGTCGTTCTCATCGCAGGTATCGCAGCCCTGATTGCAGGCATTGGACCGCTCGGTTCGGTGAAAGAATCTATCCTCACCGCATTCAAAACCACTCCTCTGGAGGTTGTCCAGTTGCCGTCAACGTCATCGCAGGTATCTCCACCGAATACAAACATCCCAAAACCATCAGGCGATAAAACAGCCGTTACCCCTTCAACTGTCCCTGCACCAACGACACCTGCTTCCACAAGCGCTCCTCCATCAAGCGCTCCCCTTATTCCCATCTCTCCGATACCCGGCAGCAATAATGCGAACACAGGCACCGCTCCTGCAGCGACACAGAATCCGCCGGCATCTTCGAGCGCCCCGACGGTAGCAATCGATGCTTTAGAGCAAGCGCTCCATGATGAAGTGAATGCGATCAGACAGCAAAGCGGACTGGTCAAACTACAAAAGCTGGCATCGCTCGATGGGCTTGCCAGACAGCACTCCCAATACATGCTTGAGCAAGGCAAGATAAGTCATGACGGTTTCTATACATATCGGGTTCCAACTATATTTAATACAATAAATGTGGATTTCGTCGGTGAAAACGTCCTGTACGCATCTATAGACCTGGCTGATGCACAGCAACTGGTTGACATTTGGTATCAATCTGTTCAGCACAAAGAAAATATATTAAATACTATATTCCGTCGCACCGGTATCGGCATAGTCATAGGCAACGGACTAATCTACGCAACGCAGATTTATACCGATTAACGACGCACAGCTATGATAGCAAGGCAACCGCATGGATGATAATGGAGTGCATGTTATTCCGAATTTCCAGTGCAATGCCGGCAGCCTATTATTCATGACGCTCCCCCTTTTCACAGGCAGATTTTAACAGGTTAATGATATTCTAATGCATTTATGTGATGTCTCACATGGACGGCTCGCCGAATACAAAAGGTAGCCATCCGCTCAAAAAGCTATTATCATTACCATATACTACTCAATAATAGCGGAAACCAATGTAATGTTTTTGCCGACAACACGACAGGAAATGAATAATCTGGGATGGGAACAGCCCGACATCATTCTCGTCACTGGAGACAGCTATATCGACAGCCCGTTTATCGGCGTCGCTGTGATCGGGAAAATGCTCATCCATGCCGGTTACCGTGTGGCGATAATCGCGCAGCCGGACATTCATTCGGACAAAGATATCTGCAGGCTGGGGGAGCCTCGTTTATTCTGGGGGGTATCGGGCGGCAGCATCGATTCCATGATCGCCAATTACACATCGCTGAAGAAAAGAAGAAGAAGCGATGATTACACACCGGGAGGCATCAATAACAGGCGCCCCGATCGGGCAGTAATAGTCTATACCAATCTGATCAAGCGCTATTTCAAAAGCGCCAAACCCATCGTGCTGGGAGGCATCGAGGCCAGCCTGCGGCGCATCGCGCACTACGATTTCTGGGATAACAAAATCCGTGCATCAATCCTGTTCGATGCCAAGGCCGATTACCTGCTCTACGGCATGGCCGAAACGGCAGCAGTACAACTGGCGGAGGCATTGCAGAATAACAGTGACGTCAGAGATATCAGGGGATTGTGCTATATTGCAGGCGAACATGATGAACCGGAGAAAAGAGCCGGGTATCTGGAACTGCCGCCATACGAAACAGCAGCGGGCGATTCCAGAGCCTTCATCGATATGTTCCACACGTTTTATCACAATAACGATCCCCTCACGGCAAAAGGGCTCTATCAAAAACATGGCAACCGCTATCTCATGCACAATCCGCCTGCAATGCCGCTCACACAGCACGAAATTGATGCCGTCTACGCGCTCGATTTCGAACGTGCACAGCACCCCTGGTATGAACGGCTGGGTAAGGTCAGAGCGCTGGAAACCATTAAATTTTCGATCCCGACGCATCGGGGCTGCTACGGGGAATGCAACTTCTGCGCCATCACTGTCCATGAAGGACGAACGGTGCAATGGCGCAGTGCGAAATCGATTGTAGCCGAGGCCAAAAAGCTGACGGCCTACCCTGATTTCAAAGGTAATATACTCGATCTCAGCGGGCCGACGGCGAACATGTACGGATTCGAATGTGAGCAGAAAATGCAGAGAGGGCATTGCCCGGGAAAACGCTGCTTGTATCCAAAGGTATGCCCCTCATTAAAACCCGATCACCATCATCAACTGGAGCTGTTAAGAAAACTCCGACGCATTACGGGGGTGAAAAAGGTATTTATAGCATCGGGGATTCGCCATGATCTGCTGCTGAGTGACAGGCATAATTGCGAGCACTATCTGCGGGAGGTGGTCGAACATCATGTTTCCGGTCAGATGAAGATCGCTCCGGAGCATACGGAAGAGGGCGTCTTACGCACCATGGGTAAACCGGGCACAGCATCACTTCTGCAGTTCAAAAGACTGTTTGATCGAATGAGTACCGAAGCGAAAAAGAAACAGTATCTTACCTACTACCTGATCGCTGCTCATCCCGGATGCACGGATGCCGATATGAAAAAGATGAAACAGTTCACCAGCCGCAAGCTCAACATAAATCCGAGACAGATACAGGTGTTTCTCCCTGCGCCATCCACTTATTCAGCGCTGATGTATTATACGGGGTTGGACCCGTTCACAAAAGAGCCTTTGTTTGTGGAAAAGGACATGCGGGGAAAAGAGCGCCAGAAGGATATCATTATCAAATAGGGTGTTGATTCTGCAACAAAAAGCCCCGCATAGTGTACAATAACTATATGAAGCAAGTGCAGCAGACATATCCCTGCCCGAACTGCGGGCATCCGGTTGTTTTCGCAATACACTTCTGCGGGAATTGCGGTACAATGATTCCATCATGATTGTCATCGGCCTCACCGGCAATTTGGGTACAGGCAAATCGACCGTTGCCAGAATGCTTGTTGATCTCGGAGCTGCGCATATTGAAGCGGACAGCATCGGGCATGAACTGCTGTCTCGAGAATCTGTCCATGCCGAGATACTTTCCACTTTCGGCACAGGGATAACTGGTATTGACGGACAGATAGATCGTCAGAAGTTGGGGAAACTCGTTTTTTCCGATTCCTCAGTACGTGAGAAGCTTAATGCGATCATGCACCCCGCAATACGGGAAGAGGCCCAACGGCGCATCGATGATTACAGAGCGCAGGGAAAGAAGGCAGTCATTTTGGAGGCAGCGTTGTTTTTCGAAGCCGAATGGGAACCGATGGTTGATCAGATCTGGGTTGCCTATGCTCCCCGTGAGAAGGCCGTTAAGCGCGTCAAAGCTAATCGGGGCATGACCGAGGATGATGCGCTGTCGCGGCTGCAAGCTCAGATGCCGATGAAAGAAAAGATGGCGAGGGCTGATGCCGTTATCGATACTGATTGCAGCCTGAAGGATCTGAAAAGACGCGTGGGGTATCTGTGGGAGCAATTGGTCACGCCGCTGCTTTGAGGGCATTTTCTGATATTTTGGTGAAGATTTAGTCGTAAATTATGCCTTGCCGGCAATTACTGCTATACTCAATGCAGGAAAAATTTGACAGAGGCATCTATTCTTTGGTAGAGTAATCAGCGTTTTGCTATGATGAACACGTACGCTATAATCAAAACCGGCGGGAAACAATATAAAGTTGCCGCCGGAGATAAAATCAAGGTTGAAAAACTAAATCTCGCTGAGGGTGCGAAGGTCGAGTTCGATGATGTTCTGCTCATTGGCGATGGCAATGCCACAGTAATCGGCGCGCCGACTGTTGACGGAGCAAAAGTAACAGCATTGTGCGTTGGTCAAGACCGTGCCGATAAGGTTATTGTCTTCAAATACAAAAGCAAGGTGCGCTATCGAAAAAAGAGAGGACACAGGCAGCCGTACAGCACGCTTCAGATTCAGGACATTGTTAAACCCGGTGGTGCGGTGAAGAAGACGAGGGAGAAGAAAGAAGAAGCCGGAGGGGAAAACTAATGGCACATAAGAAAGGTGGCGGCAGCACGGCATCGGGGCGCGATAGCGTTTCAAAGCGGCTTGGTGTTAAAAAGTATGCAGGAGAGAAGGTGCTTGCCGGCGCTATATTGGTAAGACAGAAAGGGACTAAAATATATCCCGGGGATAACGTTGGCGTTGGCGGGGATTACACCCTTTTTGCTACAGTAAGCGGCACTGTTCGCTACGAGCCGACAACGAAGAATAAACGGAAAGTAAGCGTTATCGCTGAGTAAAACCATGAAAGAAAAAATTCATCCGACCTATTATCATGATGCACAGGTGGTGTGTTCCTGCGGCAATACATTTACCACAGGATCAACAAAAAAGATGCTTCGAATAGAGTTGTGCAGCAAATGCCATCCGTTTTACACGGGTGAGCAGAGGATAGTGGATACTGCCGGACGCGTTGAACGCTTTAAGAGACGCTACAAGCTGTCCAGCTAGTCCATCAAAAAAGAGATTCAGAGAAAGGGCGGAGAGATACCCCGCCCTTTTTTATTAGATGCGGAGATCGATGGAGAAACAGAAGCCGTTCTATTATGGCGGGCAGGCAGTCATTGAAGGGGTAATGATGCGTGGCCGTGAAAATCTTGCCATTGCTGTCCGGCGCCCCGATGGTGAGATAGATATCAAGGCGCAGCCGTTGTCTGAGCTGTATATCGGCAAGCTTCGTCAGGCGCCGTTTATCCGCGGCATTATCGTTCTGATAGAAACCATGGCTCTCGGTATTAGCGCCCTCCTCCACTCTGCAAATGTGGCTTTGGAGGAAGAGGAGCAGGAGAAGACGACGTCAGCCATGCTCTGGGGCAGCGTTATCGTCGGCATGGTTATCGCCGTTGCTGTCTTTTTCGTTCTTCCCCTGTTGCTCACACGATATCTGATCGATCCGTATATCGAATCGGCATTGCTCAGCAATATCCTCGAAGGACTGATCAGGATCATCATGTTTATTTTGTATCTGTGGAGCATAAACTTCATGTCTGATATCAGACGGGTGTTCGAATATCACGGCGCCGAACACAAAGTGGTCAATGCCTACGAGGCAGGCGTGCCGCTTGAGGTTGAAGCCATCAAGAAATATTCAACGGCTCATGCCCGCTGCGGCACGAATTTTCTTCTTGTCGTATTGCTCCTCTCAATTATCGTGTTTGCATTGTTCGGACGGCCTGATATGTGGCTGAGCATCCTGTCTCGCATCATCCTGATACCGGTTATCGCTGCGCTCGGCTATGAATTCATCCGTTTCGGCGGGGCTCATATGCATAATCCCATCGTTCATATTCTTCTTATTCCCGGCCTGCTTCTCCAGGCTATGACGACGAGAGAGCCGGACGATAATCAGATTGAGATTGCCGTGGCAGCTTTAAAAAAGGTCGTCGAGGCGGATAACTCAAAGCAACTCAGTTTCAATAGCTTTTAGCTGATATCATCTGCCGTAAACGGCTGGAAAAAGCAGGTGCGGTTTCCCGTGTGGCAGACGGGACCGGCCGGATCTGCCTGAACCAAAAGCGCATCGCTGTCACAGTCTTTCTGGATGGAGTGTACTTTCAATGTGTTGCCGGATGTGCCGCCCTTGTGCCAGAGCTCCTGTCTGCTGCGGCTGTAGAACCACATATCGCCGCTTTCCAGTGTGAGGCGCAGGGATTCCTTGTTTGCATAGGCTACCATGAGCACCTCGCCCGTTTTGTAGTGCTGGACTATAACGGGAATCAAGCCTTTGTCATCGTATTTTAACATCGTAGTGTACCTCTCTATGTATTGTTTGAAATTGACATCGATAAAAATGAATTGTGGTAATTACTTTTGCGCCGCCAGCGCCTCTTCCAGGTTGATGTGCCCGGTATAAAGAGCTTTACCCAAAATGGCGCCATCGATACCGCAATCCATCAGTTTCCTGATATGATCGAGCGACGATATGCCTCCTGCGGCGATAACGGCGATTTGCAGCTTCTCCGATAGCTCTGTTATCGCTGCAAAGTTCGGTTCTGTCAGCGTACCATCGCGCTTGATATCGGTGTAGAGAATGCGCTGCACTCCACGCCTCTTCATTTCCAGGCCGAGGTCAACTGCAGTACGCTGTGTCTCGGTATACCAGCCGCGTGTTGCTACATAGCCGTCTCGGGCATCAATGCCGACGATTATAGCATCGCCGTATTTGGCGCAGAGCTTATCTATTATCTCCGGTTGTTCGATGGCAATTGTGCCCAGAATAACGCGTTTTATTCCCATATCGAGCAGCCTCTTCACTGTTGATTCATCTCGAATGCCGCCGCCGACCTGAATCGGCGCCGCGATCTGCTTTACGATCCTCTCGATAATAAACGCATTGGTCATTCTGCCGGATTTAGCGCCGTCGAGATCAACAATGTGGAGCCGTCTGGCTCCGGTGTCATACCATTGCTGCGCTATTGTTACCGGATCATCAGCGTATATCGTTTCTTTTGTGTAGTCGCCCTGGTACAGGCGAACACATTTTCCGTTTTTAAGATCGACTGCCGGTATGATATCCATAGTTATTTCTCCGAATCTATAGTATACGCCATTTCGAAACCGAAGGTCATTTTGAATACGATGCTTGCGCATTGTGTGCTTTGACTGCTGAATTTGAATCTGTTACACTTACATCGGCTGCGGCCAATTATTGTTGTTGAATGTTTTTTGCGCTATACTCACTGAATTGATTAGGAATAGTATTCGATTAACTGTGCGAAGCCTGTCATTTCACTGTCAGCAGACTGGTGTTTCTAAGACGTTTCTTAATTGTCGTTTGCAATAAAAATACAATAAAAGAGAGGATGTAACAGCAATGAAGATTACATTAAGCGTTATTAAAGCGGATGTCGGTGGTTTTGTTGGACATTGTGCCATGCATCCAGATCTCCTGGAGTCAGCAGAAAAATCATGTGCCAAAGCAAAGAAGTCCGGTTTGCTTATTGATTACCATGTTACGAGATGCGGTGATGATCTGCAGCTTATTTTAACCCACAAAAAGGGCGTTGACGACGAGACTATTCATGAGATGGCCTGGAATACATTTGTCGATTGTACTGCAATCGCTAAAAATTTGAAGTTGCACGGCGCTGGGCAGGATTTGCTGGCCGATGCATTTTGCAATAACGTCAAGGGGATGGGACCTGGTGTGGCGGAGATGGAGATCGAAGAGAGGCCTTCAGAGGCTGTCGTCGTATTCATGGCTGATAAGACCGCTTCGGGAGCATGGAACCTTCCGTTGTACAAGATGTTTGCTGATCCGTTCAATACCGCAGGGCTGGTTATAGCGGAAAATTTGCATGTCGGATTTTCTTTTGAGGTTCATGATGTGATTAAAAGCCGGAAAGTGACATTCAATGCGCCTGAGGAGATATATGATATGCTTGTTTTCCTTGGTGCGCCACGTAACTATGCGGTAAAAGCAGTTTATCATCGCGGCACAGGGGCTATTGCTGCCGTCTCATCGACACAGAAGCTCTCATACATGGCCGGCCGCTATGTCGGCAAGGATGATCCCGTCTGCATCGTCCGCTGCCAGGGCGATTTCCCCGCAGTTGGCGAAGTTCTGGAGCCTTTTGCTCAACCCAATATCGTTGAAGGCTGGATGCGTGGATCGCATCATGGTCCGCTGATGCCGGTATCGATAAAGCAGAGTACGCCAACCCGTTTCGACGGACCGCCGCGCACCATCGCTGCCGGATTCCAGTTGGCTGCCGGAAAACTCATCGGCCCTGTTGATATGTTCGATGACATCGCTTTCGATCCTGCCAGGCAGAAGGCGCTGGAGATCGGCGAATATTTGAGAACCATGGGGCCGTTTGAGCCTCACCGTCTGCCTCTTGAAGAGATGGAATATACGACCTTGCCCCAGGTAATGAAGAAGCTGACGGGGCGATTTAAAAAGTTATAACGGAATACGTTATAATTCAGTATCATGCGGAAACTGCTCCTGGCTACAACAAACCGGGGCAAGGCTCGCGAATATCGAGAACTTCTTGCTGGGTTGCCTTTTCTGCTGACTACCCTGGTCGACGAGGGGATAACCTTTGAAGTAGCGGAGCATGAGAGCAGTTTTGAAGGCAATGCGCGCTTGAAAGCCACTTCTTACGCTGCAGCCAGCGGACTTATTACTCTTGCAGACGACTCAGGTCTGGAAGTCGATGCCCTCAATGGTGAACCTGGAGTACATTCTGCGCGCTATGCAGGCGATAACGCTACTGATGCAGAGCGGGTGCAGTATCTGCTGGGGAAACTATCGACAGTGCCGCAGGAACGGCGTACAGCGTGTTTTCGATGTGTTATCGCCCTTGCGGAGAATAGAGAAAAAGTGACGGTGTGCTACGGCTCCTGCGATGGTAGTATTACCTTTGAACCAAAAGGGTCCAATGGATTCGGCTATGATCCGGTCTTCTACCTCCCTGAATACGGTAAAACGATGGCGGAGCTTACCTCTGACGTCAAAAATCAGGTAAGCCATCGCGGCCGCGCTGCGAGAGAGATGTATAAGGTGCTGAAGCGATATGCTTCCCTACGAGGAGATCGCTACGGTTGCCAGGGCTGCTGCTCGATATTTTAGAGTAATTACGATCACAATTTAGCCATTGACTTGAACCATTCTTAGTCGTATACTTGACACACATATCATGGGAGGTACCAGATGAAGCTATCCTGTTTGCAAGAGAATTTAAGCAAAGGACTGGGAATTGTTGGTAGGGCGGTAGCTACGAAGACGACGTTACCGATCACGCAGAATGTTTTACTCAAGACAGATGAATCGCGTTTAAAATTATCCGCTACTAATCTGGAGATGGCTATAAGCTGCTGGGTTGGCGCCAAAATAGATGATGAAGGCGCGATCACGATACCTGCTCGTCTGCTGACTGACTTTACCAATTCGTTGCCGAACGAATTGATCACTATGAAACTCTCTCGCAACGCGCTTGATCTGACATGTAATTCATTTAAGGCAAATGTGAAAGGGCTTAGCGCCGATGATTTTCCCCCTATTCCTGATGTGGCTGACGGCATCGTTACCAGGATAGAGGCGGAAGTATTGCGAGAGGCAATTGCCAAGACGGGATTCGCTGCGGCTACCGATGAGTCCCGACCTGTGTTGACCGGCGTCAATCTTGAATTCGAAGGTAACAAGCTCGTTCTGGCATCTGCCGATGGTTTCAGACTTTCGATTTATGAGGCGAGCGCGCTTGATGCTGTTTCATCCAAAATCTCGGTTATCGTTAAAGCGCGGACGCTCAATGAGCTGGGGCGGTTTCTTGCCGATGAGGAGGAGCCTGTAGAGATCGTCGTCAATCAGCAGAAGAGTCAGGTCATGTTCAAGCTCAAGAATATCGTCATGGTCTCCCAGACCATTCAGGGCGCATTCCCCAACTATGGGCAGTTAATCCCCAAGAGCTATGATACCCGTGTTGTTATCGATCGCGAGCAATTCCTTAGAGCGACCAAAATGGCCTCGATATTCTCGCGTGATGGCGGTGGCATCGTGCGCCTGATGCTCACACCGGGAGAGGAAGGCAAACCAGGGACCATTATTGTCTCAGCTAAGGCTGATGAGATCGGTGATAACGAGGGTACGATCAGTGCGTTGATTGATGGCGCTGCCTCCAAGATCGCCTTCAATGCCAAGTATCTTGCCGAAGTGCTCAATGTCATGGGCCCGCAAAATCAGATTGCGCTGGAAATATCGAATCCGTCCAGTCCGGGCGTTATCCGCCCTGCCGGCGCCGATATGAAATTCACCCACGTCGTTATGCCGATGTTCGTGCAGTGGTAGATTCGACGCGAAGCTAAGTCATTTTTCACTGCAAAATCGACTGCTGATCGTAAACGAAGCTACGTTCAAGTACCTTTATCGACATAAACGCGCTTTCTAACGTGGTTTTGAATCGCTAAATTAGACTAATAAAAAAACAGCGATGTATACTGATATCAAATGAAATTCCGAATAGTTTTAGAATATGATCCAGAGACAAAGAGCTATGCAGCTTACTGCCCGGAATTACCTGGATGTTGCAGTGCAGGCGATACTGAAGAAGAAGCCCTGGAGAATGCTAAAGAAGCCATTGCGCTTTATTAAGATGATAGATTTGAAGTATTCATTAGTGATAGAGGCAACGGAAGATCCTACGTTCTTTGCCTTTTATTCTCCAGACGTAGAGGGCTTCACTGGTGTGGGACACTCTATTGAGGACTGTGTTTATAAGGCAAAGTGGGGGATGGAAGAACATATCGCCCTTCTTAAGGAGCGCAAGCTACCTATTCCAAAGCCTAATTTGAATCCCGTCATTACTGTCCAAAACGAAAAACGGCTACTAACGGTTAGTTAGAAGTTGTTAGCCATACGCAAAACGGAACGGAAGCTACGTTCAAGTACCTTTATCGACATAAATGCGCTTTCTAACGTGGTTTTAAGTTTATTAGTCTTACAGACATATATATTTTTCATTGCCAATCCAGGTACTTGAAAGCCGTAGTGGACATAATGCGGGGATTATTAGCGATAGGTTAGCTGAGCATATGATATAATATTGATGGAGTTCTTTTCTAGGAGAAGGTATGAATACTGAAGTAAAAGAATTTAGCCTTGAAGAGTTAAAAGCTTTCATTAATGAAACTGTAGATATGAGATTGGAAGAGCGTCTTGGTGACCCTGATATAGGACTTGATGTTAAACCTGAAATAATTAAAGCAATAAGAAAATCTCGCAGGAACAGAGTAAACATACCCGCAGAAGAAGCAGCAAAAAGGCTTGGTCTTAGGTGGTAATGAACTATAATGTTGAGCTCAGTCAGGAGGCCTTGAGGAGTTTAAGTCGACTGGACAAACAAATAGCCCAGCAAGTTTTGGACAGAATTAAGTGGTTAAGCTTTCATATTGACGACGTAAACCACAAAGCTTTGACAGGTCACCTTAGAGGAGCATTCAAGCTGAGGGGGAGGGATTACC